>NZ_JASEWO010000393.1:0-800 GCF_030024295.1 Pantoea sp. Pa-EAmG | reverse complement strand
GTGACAGACGTTTTTCCATCGCGGCGCTGATTTTACTCAGCTGGCTGTCACTCAGCGCACTGGCGGAGATCACATCAACTTCGGCTGTCGCTTCATAAGCGTCACGCAGTTGAATGAACTGTTCCAGTACCGCTGGAAGCGCTGTCAAACGTCCGTTCTCCGCCATAACCTTAATCAGGTTCTGAGCGTGTTCATCAAGTTGATCACCACAGACTGCGTTGAAAGAAGCAGACAAGGCTTCCGGTGCCAATGCACCGGAAAGGAGTTCTGCCATCTGTTCGTTGCGAGCCACTTCTGCGGCAAACGCCAGCATGGTCTGCCAGCGGTCGATACTTTGATGCTCAACAGCAAAGTCAAAAGCTGCTTTGGCGTAGGGGCGAGCTACAGTAATCAGATCAGACATCAGCCCCTCCCTCCTTACAGTTCAGCGACCAGTTTATCAACGATGTCGCTGTTAGCAGCTTCATCCACGGAACGTTCGATGATCTTCTCGGCGCCAGCTAAGGCCAGCAGCGCGACTTGCTTACGCAGCTCTTCACGTGCACGTGAGCGCTCGGCTTCGATTTCTGCCTGCGCCTGAGACACGATGCGGTTACGTTCAGTCTCAGCTTCAGTTTTGGCTTCGTCCAGAATCTGGGCACGGCGTTTGTTCGCCTGCTCGATAATGACCTGAGCTTCTTCTTTGGCTTTTTTCAGCTGGTCGGTCGCATTGGCCTGCGCGAGATCCAAATCTTTCTTCGCGCGTTCAGCAGAAGCAAGGCCTTCAGCAATTTCTTTCTGGCGCTTTTCGATGGCAGCCA
>NZ_JASEWO010000392.1:0-804 GCF_030024295.1 Pantoea sp. Pa-EAmG | reverse complement strand
CCTGGTTTTCCGCATCGTTCAGCACGGTACCGGCCATCGCACCGGATTTCACCAGCGCCAGCGCTTCTGGCAGGGCGTCAACACCAAATACCGGAATGCTGGTTTTGTTGTGCGCCTTCAGCGCTTCAACCGCACCCATCGCCATCGCATCGTTGTTCGCGATGATTACTTCAATTTTGTTGGCGTTCGGGCCAGACAGCCAGGCGTCCACTTTGTCTTTCGCCTGCGCGGTATCCCACATTGCAGTATCCATCGCCAGCTGCTGGGTTTTGATGCCGTCTTTGTTCAGGGTTTCGATAACGTATTTGGTACGCGCTTCGGCATCCGGATGGCCCGGTTCACCTTTCAGCAGCACGAACTGAATCTGACCGTCTTTGTTCAGATCCCAGGCTGGCGTGGCTTTCCAGTGTTTCTCGATCAGCTCACCCTGCTTGATGCCGGACTCTTTGGAGTCGGTACCGACATAGTAAGCTTTGTCGTAGCTGGCCAGCACTTTCGCGTTAGGCTCTTTGTTGAAGAACACCACCGGCACGTCGTTCGAGCGAGCTTTGTCGATCACCACTGCCGCAGCAGCCGGATCCACCAGGTTGATAGCCAGCGCTTTCACGCCTTTCGCCATCAGCACGTCAATCTGGTCGTTCTGTTTGGATTGGTCGTTCTGTGAGTCGTTCATCAGCAGCTGAATGCCGCCAACGGCTTTCGCCTCTTTTTCGATGTCTTTGCGCACCATCGACATGAAGTTGTCGTCATATTTATAAATTGTCACGCCAATGCGGGTATCGGCGGCGTGCGCAGTTGCACCAA
>NZ_JASEWO010000004.1:0-68610 GCF_030024295.1 Pantoea sp. Pa-EAmG | reverse complement strand
ATTAATAGTGAGTCCACAAGCTGACAAAGCCGGCACTATCAATAATAAAGCCGACGGTACCGGACCCTATAAACTGGCGCAGTATAAATCCGGTGAATTTGTCCTGGAGCAGAAGAATCCGGACTATTGGGGCAAGTCTGCCGGGCCGGACGAAATAAAATGGACCTGGAGCAGTGAGCCGTCAGTCATGAATATGGCGCTGCAATCCGGTCAGGTCGATATTATTAACCCAGTGCCACCGCAATTTGCCGGCATGTTAAAAAATAATCCCGGCGTGCAGTTAAAACAGTCGCCGGGCGCGGCGGTATTCTGGATCGATCTCAATACACAGAGTAAAGCCCTCAGCGATGTCAGAGTCCGCCAGGCGCTGAACTTCGCGACCGACCAGCAGGCGCTGGTAAAAGCGGTGATGTTTGGTTATGCGCAGCCGGCCAATTCCCCGCTGGCGCCGGTCGATGCCAACTACGACAAAGCGTTGCATGACTATCCGTACGATGTGCAGAAAGCCAAAGACCTGCTTAAGGCAGCGGGCTATGCCGACGGCTTCGCCATGTCGATTGCTGTGCAGGCACCCGACGCACGCACCGCGCAGGTTCTGCAGGGTATGTGGAGCAAAATTGGCGTCAAGCTCAGCGTGCGCCAGATGGAGAGCGGCGTATGGGCCAAAGCGGCGTTTGCCGATGCCAAAGAGAAAGCCGCGCAGGGTACGGACGCGGTGCTGGCGTCCTGGTCTTCGGGGCTGTACGGCTCGGATCTGCAGTTGCGTCCGCTGTATCACAGCAGCAGCTTTGCGCCCGGCGGGGCCAACCTCGGCTTCTTCAGCGACAAACGTACCGATGAGCTAATCGATAGCGCCGCCTCCACGCTCGATGATGCCCAGCGCAAAGCACTCTATTTCCAGGCACAGCAGCGGATCAGCGGACTCGCCCCGCAGGTGCTGCTCTACTATCAGGACGACCTGTATGCGACGCGCAAAAATATCAGTGGCGTGACAATGCAACCGGGCGGTCAGATTGTGGTCCGTGATGCCGTGAAGAAATAGTGCTGATGGCTGATTGATATGAAAGCGTATGTCGCAAAAAAGGTGCTCTCGCTGCCGTTGATTATCTTCGGTGTGTCGATCATCGTGTTTATCGCCATCCGCGCGCTGCCGGGCGATCCGGCACGCCTGATGGCCGGCCCGGAAGCGCCGCAGGAAGCGGTGGACAGTATGCGCGTGCGCCTCGGGCTGGATCAGCCTTTGCCGCTGCAATACGTCAGGTTTGCCGGTGAAGCGCTGCATGGCAATCTCGGGCTGTCGCTGCAGTCGCAGCGGCCAGTGATGACCGAAATCAGCGAACGCCTGCCGTACACGCTGTCGCTGGCGGCGCTGGCGTACCTGCTGGCAATTGCCATCGGCGTGCCGGCGGGCATGACCGGGGCCATTTACCGGCAGCGCATTCCCGATCAGATCGTCATGGTACTGACCATTGCCGGTGCCTCGATTGCGAACTTCTGGCTGGCGTTGCTGGCGATGAACTACTTTGCGGTACAGCTCGGCTGGCTGCCGCTACTCGGCGCTGATTCGTGGCGCAACTATGTGATGCCGACCGTGACGCTGGCGATTCTCCCGATGGCGATGATTGCGCGGATGACGCGCTCCAGCATGCTGGATGTGCTCAGTCAGGATTACATCCGTACCGCCAGGGCCAAAGGGTTATCGTCGGCCAGCGTTAACTGGAAACACGCGCTGCGCAATGCGCTGATACCGATTGTTACCATCGTCGCGCTGAATTTTGGCAGCCTGATCGGAGGTGCAGTGGTCACTGAGTCGGTGTTTAACTGGCCGGGTATTGGCCGCCTGCTGGTGGATTCGGTGAAATACCGCGATTATCCGGTGATTCAGGGCGTAACGTTAGTGGCGGTAACCGGCGTGGTATTGATGAATCTGGTGGGTGAGATAGTGATTGGCCTGCTTAACCCGAAAATAAGGTTCGACTGATGAACAGTTTCGACACCTCTCTCCAGCCGCCGCCCGCGCGCCGCCGCCAGATCGTGAGGTTTTTGCTTGGCAACCCTTCCATCACGACCGGAGGCGGGCTGGTGCTGCTGGTGGTGCTGGCTGCCCTTTTCGCACCGCTGATCACTCACTGGGACCCCATCGAGCAGGATCTGTTGAACACGTTGCAGGCGCCTTCCGCTGCCCACTGGTTCGGCACCGATGATTACGGCCGCGATATATTTGCCCGCGTCATTTATGGCGCACGCATCACGCTGTTTGAAGTGAGTCTCAGCGTGGCCATCTCGATGGCGATCGGCATTCCTCTGGGCATCATCTCGGGGCTGGCCGGACGCAAAATTGATGCGCTGATCATGTGGCTGATGGATATTATTTTCGCCTTCCCCGGCATCGTACTGGCGATTCTGATTGTCAGCGTGCTTGGCGAGGGGCTGACAAACATGCTGATCGCCATTTCGTTGTTCTCGATCCCGGTGTATGCACGTCTGAGTCGCAACCTGACGCTGGGACTGAAAAACATGGAGTATATCGAAGCGGCGCATATGCTTGGCGTGCGATACCCGCGCATTATCACGCACTATATTCTGCGCAACGCCATTGGCCCGCTGATTGTGCAGTCGACGCTAACGGCTGGTGCGGTGGTGCTTTCTGCCGCCAGTCTGTCGTTTCTCGGGCTCGGCGTGCAGCCGCCGATGCCGGAGTGGGGCACCATGATGAGCGATGGCCGCAACTTTCTCGGGCTAAATATTTACGTCTCCCTATTTCCCGGACTGGCGATTTTGATTACCGTGCTCGGTTTTAATGTGCTGGGCGACGGCCTGCGCGATGTAATGGATAAACGTTTATGACTCATCCGCACTCAACCGTGATCTGCCTCGATTTGGGCGGCTCCTTTATTAAGCTTGGCATGATGGATGCACAGGATCGGCTAACGCTGCTCGATCAGCAAAAAATCCCGGCGACGGACTGGCAGGCATTTTGCGCCAGAGTCAGCGAGATGATCGCCGGGCAGCATAACCATTTCAGCAGCCAGGCGGCTGTCGCCATCTCTACGGCGGGCATTGTGGCACCGCAAACCGGCGAAATGTTTGCCAGCAACATCCCGGCTTTTCACCGGCGTAATCTGGCGCGGGAACTGGGTGAGGTGCTGCAGCGGCCAGTGATCGCACACAATGACGCCGACTGCTTTGCCCTGGCCGAGGCGCTGGCCGGCAGCGGCAAAGGGCACAAAGTGGTGTTTGGCGCGATTCTCGGTTCCGGCGTGGGCGGTGGTCTGGTGGCGGACGGCCGCATTATCACCGGACAAAACGGCCTGACCGGCGAATGGGGCCACGGGCCGATTACCCTCACGGAAGTGACGCTGGCGCATCGTCGCGTGCGCGTGCCGCGCCAGGCGTGCCCGTGCGGCCAGACAGGGTGTCTGGACACCTACGGCGGCGCGCGCGGACTGGAAACGCTGCATCAGGTGCTGCACGCTGAAAGCGCCAGCAGCGTGGAAATCATTGCCCGCTGGCAGCAGGCAGAAGCGCGGGCGCAGCAGACGATAGAAGCCTGGCTGCAACTGGTGAGTGAGCCGCTCGCCTACACCATTAACATTACCGGCGCGTCGCGGGTGGCGGTAGGCGGCGGACTGGCTTCGGTCACCCCGCTGATTGCTGCGCTTAATGATGCGGTGCAGCGCTGTGTGTTGCGCAGCACAGCGCATGCGCTGGTGGTGCCGGGCGAGTTTGCCCACCAGGGCGGCATGGTGGGCGCGGCGCTGCTGGCGCGGCAGGCGCTCAGCGCGTCCTGAGCTTTTGCCCTTTCGCCCGTTGCAGGCGCTTTTCGGTTACCGTGTTGCGCTCAAGACTTCGTTGAACCCGATTCAACCTTAAATGCGCTAAGCTTGACGCGCTAAAACCCGCAGCAAAGAGGCTGTTGAACAGACACTGTCGCCAGCCTCTTTGCTGTTTTTTCACCTGCGGTACGGAAAAAAACATGTCATCAGTACAACCTCAACTCTCTCAGCTCCCGGACGAGGCCTCGCTGCCGCGTCACAGCGTGCCAAAAGCGCTGTTCGCGCTGGGCACCGGCGGATTTGCCATCGGCACCGGTGAATTTGTCATCATGGGCCTGCTGCCCGATGCGGCGAAAGGCCTGAACGTCACGATTCCTGAGGCCGGCCATCTCATCAGCATTTATGCCCTCGGCGTAGTGATTGGCGCGCCGCTGCTGGCTATTCTCGGAGCGCGGGCTTCACGGCGTAATTTCCTGATGACGCTGATGGGCCTGTTTGCGCTGGGTAATCTGCTGAGCGCTGTCGTGCCGGGCTACCCTGCGATGCTGGTAGCCCGCTTTCTGGCGGGCTTTCCGCACGGCACCTTCTTTGGCGTTGCGGCGCTGGTGGCGGCAGGACTGGTGGAGCGCGCGCGACGCGCGCAGGCGGTGTCGATGGTGCTGCTGGGATTAACCATCGCCAACCTGATTGGCGTACCTGCCGTTACCGCCATCGGCCAGTGGTTTGGCTGGCGTGATGCGTTTGCCATCGTCGGCGGACTGGCGCTGCTGACGCTGTTACTGGTGTGGCTTTGGGTGCCCAATGTGGCCGGTGACAAGCAGGCCAGTCCACTGCGCGAGCTCTCGGCGCTGACGCGCAAGCAGGTTTTGCTGACGCTGGCGATTGGCGCGATTGGCAGCGGCGGCATGTTCTCGGTATTCAGTTACGTTAAACCCACCATGATGGAACTGGCCCACCTGCCGGAGAATCTGGTACCGGCGATACTGGCGCTGTTTGGTCTTGGCATGATTATCGGCAACCTTGTCGGGGGACGTCTGGCCGATCGCGGGCTGGAGAAAACCATCCGCATTGTGCTGGTGTGGTCGCTGCTGGTATTGAGCGCGTTTGTCTTTGCCGCGCATTATGCGCTGGCGGGCGCGCTTAACGTGATGCTGGTCGGTACCATGGTGGCGCTGGGAAGCGTGCTACAAATCCGCCTGATGGACGTGGCCGGTGATGCACAAACCCTGGCGGCCGCGCTTAATCACTCGGCGTTCAACATTGCCAACGCGCTGGGGGCGTGGCTCGGCGGCATCACCATTTCCGCCGGGCTGGGCTGGCAGTCCACCGGCTGGGTTGGGGCCATTCTGTCCGTGCTGGGGCTGCTGATTCATGCCGTTGCGGTGCGCGATGCGCGCCGTAATCCGGCGCTGGTCATAAAATAATTTTTACCGCGCGGGAATAAACGCCGCGCTGGTTCGTCTTATGCCCACGTTTCCTTACTGAGTTGGCTAAGATGAACTTTAAACCTACGGTCAGACATCTGCCGTTGTTACTGCTGGTGGTCATTATTCCCGGATTACTGCTGGTGCTGTTTCTTGCTGCAGGCGGTTGGCTGACGCCGCAGCGCCTCAGTGCGCAAAGTCTGGTGCAGTCGCTGCAGCAAAACAGCGGTGTGCATCCGGGATACCGGCGCAATCATGCCAAGGGCGTGTGCGTTACCGGCGATTTTACCTCCAGCGGCAACGCGGCGTTTCTGTCACGCGCCAGCGTTTTCCAGCCGGGTAGGGTGCCGGTGATTGGCCGCTTTGCCATTGCCGGCGGTAATCCGCACGCGCCGGATTATGGCGTGCCGGTGCGCAGCCTGGCGCTGGAATTTCAGCTGGCGCACGGCGAGCAGTGGCGTACCGGCATGAACGCGCTGCCGTTTTTCCCGGTCAGTACGCCGCAGGCTTTTTACGATCAGCAGCAGGCCAGCCGACCGCTGCCGCAGACCGGCAAGCCTGATGCGCAAAAGCTGATGGCGTTTACCGTTGCCCATCCCGAAGTTAAACCGTTCTTTGCCTGGGTAAAAACCCACATACTGGCCGCCAGCTGGGCACAGGAGCAGTACAACAGCCTGAATGCCTTCCGCTTTACCAATGCGCAGGGGGAAACGCGCTTTGTGCGCTGGAGTCTGGTGCCGCGTACGCCATGGCAGCCGATTAGCGCCGCTCAGCAGCAGCCGGATTATCTGCAGAGCGACCTGCACGACCGCCTGGCGACCGCACCGCTGAAGTGGGATCTGGTGATCAGCGTGGCTCACCCCGGCGATGCGGTGAACGATGCCAGCAAGGTGTGGCCAGCCGATCGGCAGCAGGTTGTCGCCGGTACGCTGACGCTGCGTGACAGCAGCCCGCAACAGGGCGGCAGCTGCAATGACATCAATTACGATCCGCTGATTCTGCCGCAGGGCATCAGCGGTTCGGACGATCCGCTGCTCAACGCGCGCTCCGCCGCTTACGCAAAATCTTTCAATCTGCGCACGGCTGAACAGGCGCGCCAGCAGGAGAAAAAATCATGAGTCATCAGACAACCCTGTTTCATCCGCTGCTGCGCATCGTACACTGGTTGATGGCGCTGGCCGTGCTGACCATGCTATTTATCGGCGTGGCGATGGTGGCGGATATCTCGGCTGCCCATTCGCTGCTGCTGGCGATACACAAACCGCTCGGCGTGGTGATCGCGTTGCTGGTAGTCGTGCGTATCGGGCTGCGGCGTTACTATGGTGTGCCCGCCATGCCCGCGTCGGTGCCTGGCTGGCAGCAAACGGTGGCACATTTGACCCATCTGGCGCTCTATTTACTGATGCTGGCGCAACCGCTGGTAGGCTGGGCAATGCTGTCGGCAGGCGGGTTTCCGGTGACAATTGGCGAGGGGCTGGTGCTGCCGCCGCTGCTGCCGGTTAGCGTGGAAAGTTATGCCGTGCTGCGCCCGTTACACTCGCTGCTGGCGTTTAGTCTGTTCGCGCTGATTCTGGCCCATCTGGCTGCCGCGCTGCTGCATGGTCTGATTTTACGGGATGGCGTGCTGAGTAGCATGACCGGCCTGCGCCGGGTGCGAGAGCAAAAATAATGTCTGCATTGAGCGATGACGAAATCCGCGCATTACTGCCGCATTTGCAGCGTTTTGCGCTGGGGCTGACGCGTGAGCGCATGGCCGCTGAGGATTTGGTACAAAACACGCTGGTCAAAGCACTGGACGCGGCGCGCGATGACACGCGCAGTCTGCGTGCCTGGCTATTTTCCATTCTCTGGCATCAGTTCATTGATGGCGAACGGCGCCGCAAGCGCTGGCAGGCGATTATGACGCTGTTCAGCCGCGCCGAGCCCTTTGCCGAGTCGGCTGAGCATCACGCCATCGCCGATGAGATGCTGGCGCTGTTCGCCCGTCTGCCGGCTGACAGTCGCGCATTGCTGCTCCTGGTTAACGTGGAAGGCATGCGTTATCAGGAAGCAGCTGACACGCTGGACATTCCGCTGGGCACCGTGATGTCACGGTTGTCGCGGGCGAGAAAACAGTTGCAGCACATGACCGAAGGCCTGCCGGCCCCGGTGACGTTGAGGAGATTAAAATGAATATCCCGCCCGATGAGAACCAGCTGCACGCCTGGCTGGATGGTGAACTGGATAGTGCCAGCCATCAGGCCGTCAGCGACTGGTTGGTGCAGCATCCTGACATCGCCGCCCAGGTTGAGGGCTGGCGTCAGGACAAGCTGCGCTTGCAACAAAGCCTGCAGCGCAATATGGCGCGAACCACCTTTACGCCACTGCAGCCGGCACAGCTGCGCCAGCGGCGTGCGCGGCAGCGTTATCAGCGGCTGGCGCTGGCCTGCTCGCTGGTGCTGGCGTTGGGGATCGGCAGCCTGTCCGGCTGGCAGATGACTGAACGCTTACAGAATCATCCGTTACCGATGGAGGATGCGGTACAGGCTTACCGGTTATTCGGCGATGGCGCGCAGCAGGCGACGATGGACATTAGCACCCACCAGACGACACAGCTGGCCAGCTGGCTGGGCCGCTATTTTATCAACGGTACGCTGCCGCCCAATCTGGAGCGCTTTGGCTATCAGCTCATCGGCGCGCGCCTGATGGCGAATGAGCATGGCGCCTCGGCGCTGGTGCTGTATCAGACCGCCAGCGGCACGCGCGTTGGCTGGTACATCCGCCCGCAGACCGTGCGGCTGGAAAAGGGATCGCGCCAGGCGGACAACCTGGTGGCGCAATACTGGAGCGATCGCCACTATAACTATGCGCTGGTGAGCCCGATGAGCGGCGAAGCCGCACCGGCGCTGCGTGCTGCGATAGGCAGCGAAGTGGGCTAATTCATTTGCCTGCCAGCTTGGCCTGCAGGAACGTCATAAATACCCGATTGATCTCGCTGCGCTGGCGATGCTGCGGATACAGCGCATTCAGGTGCAGCGAGGCCGGATGCCAGTCATCCAGTACCGTCACCAGCTCACCTCGCGCCAGCGCCGGAGCCACGATAAACTCCGGCAGCAGGATCATCCCCAGCCCGGCGACGGCCGCATCACGCAACATTTCTCCGTTATTGCTGACCATCGGTCCCTGGACCGCCAGCACTTTACGCGTGTCGCCCTGAAACAGCTCCCAGCCGGTCTGGCTTTCACGCCCATAGCGCAGACAGAGATGGTGCAGCAGATCCTCCGGCTCACGCGGTGCGCCGGCGCCCTGCAGGTAGGCCGGGCTGGCGCAGATCACGCGGCGGAATTCCCCCAGCCGTTTGGCGATCAGGCTGGAGTCCGGCAGCGTGCCGATGCGAATCGCCATATCAAAACCTTCACCCACCATATCCACATGCCGATCGGCCAGTTCCACCTGGAACTGGATACCGGGATGCTGGCTCAGGAATTCGGCGATATAAGGGGAAAGATGGCTGATGCCGAACGACATCGGCACGCTGAGACGAAAACTGCCGCGCAGCACCTGACGACGACCGGACACCGCCAGTTCGGCTTCCTGCACATCATCCAGAATGCGCTGCGCATGCTGGGCAAACAGCTGGCCGTTGTCGGTAACGGACAGTTTGCGCGTGTTGCGATTCAGCAAACGCGCCCCGAGCGACTCTTCCAGCGCGGCGATGCGTCGGCTGACGTATTGCTTCGAGAGCATCAGCTGTTCAGCCGCAGCGGTAAAGTTGCCCGCTTTGATTACGGCGACGTAAATCCGGAGATCTTCAATCTGCATATTGTCCACTTATCTGTGACAGTCATTGTCATACAGGCGCATTGTTGGGCAAATCAGTTTACGTATACTGGTCAGCAACGGGAAGGGCCTTCGCCCTCCAGCTAAAAATTTAAGGAGCAGACCATGATTGAACAACGACTGTCCGAACAACGTGGCTTAGGCGATCACGGCTGGCTGCATTCACGCCATACCTTTTCGTTTGCCAGCTACTGGGACCCACAACAGACCGGTTTCTCCGATCTGCTGGTGATTAACGATGATCAGGTAGCACCGGGTCGCGGTTTCGGTGCGCATCCGCACAACAACATGGAGATTATCTCTTACGTGCTGGAAGGCGCGCTGGAGCATAAAGATTCCATGGGTACCGGTTCGGTTATCGTGCCCGGTGACGTGCAGCTGATGAGCGCTGGCAGCGGCGTGACGCACAGCGAGTTTAACCACTCGAAACAGGATAATGTGCACTTCCTGCAGATCTGGATTGTGCCGGCAGAACGCGGTACCGAGCCAGGTTACCAGCAGGTGTCAGTGGCAGAGGCCGACAAACGCGGTCAGCTGCGCCTGATTGTTTCGCCACAAGGCGACAACGGCTCGCTGCGCGTACGTCAGGATATGCGTATTTACGCGGGACTGTTTGACGGTGCCGAGCAGCAGACGCTGGAACTGGCTAACGATCGCTATGCTTACATTCATGTGGCGCGCGGCAGCATTGAAGTGAACGGCGTGAGCTTTAAAGCCGGCGACGGCGCGCGCGTGCGCAATGAGACGGCGCTGCAGTTCGCTAACGGTAACAATGCTGAAGTGCTGGTGTTTGATTTACGACCAGTCGAAGTTAATCATCCGCAGCGTTAATTCATTGCGCGGTAAGTCAGCGAGGCATGGCGTGAACCTTCACGCCATGCCTTTTTATTTGGCTTAAGGTACGAATAATAACCAGCACCTGACAGGTCCGGCATAAAATAGGAATTTTTACCTTCCACAAAAATGCAAAGCCCCTTAAATTTGCCTCCAGGATAAGCACGCTACGCCAGGTATTTGGCGGCTAAACAACAAACAAAGTTAACACTATTACATTCCATTAGAATTAATGGTAATGAGGATTTTGATGGTTTTAAAACGCAGCTTTAATATCGCAGTGGTATTGGTTTTAGCCTTTTCTGTAACGGCTTGTGGCATGTCTCATCGTGGCCGTAACACCGCCATTGGCGCCGGTGTGGGTGCGGTCGGCGGCGCCGTTCTGACCGGCGGCAGCACCTTCGGTACCCTCGGCGGCGCGGCTATCGGCGGCCTGATTGGTCACGAAGTCAGCCGTTAATTTCACCGTTACTCAGGATTTCGCCAGCCGGAATGCTGGCGAAATCATTTCACTTCATAACCCGCCGTCAATAGCCCCGCGTTGAAATATTCATCGGCCAGAAATTTCTTTATTTAATCCGGCCATCAATTATTACCGCTACCGCTTAAAAAATATTAATCGATCTGTAGCTGATGAATCATCAGAGCGGCGCGTGCGGCTTCTTTGCCTTTTTTAATAAAATGTTCGGTATAAAACGCTTCAATCGCATCGACCGGCTGAAAATTGTGCGGAGTGAGTGATACCGAAAACACCGGAACATTGGTGGCCAGCTGCACATTCATCAGGCCATCGACAACGGCCTGCGCGACAAAGTCATGGCGATAGATGCCACCGTCGACCACCAGCGCGGCGCAGACAATCGCATCAAATTTGCCGGTTTCGGCCAGGCGTTTGGCCAGCAGCGGCATTTCAAACGCGCCGGGTACGTCATAGCTTTTTAAAGTATTTTCGACGCCTTGTTCTGCCAGTTCCTGCTCAAATCCTACCAGCGCGTTGTTCACGATCGCCTGATGCCATCCTGCTTTAATAAAAGCCACACGAAACTTATTCATAATGCTTCCATGATTAGCTGAAAAATTTATAAGTGAATAATAAAAAAGTCTTTTTTATCATCTGCCCGCTATCCGTCTGGTATACCATATGTTGCAATTTTGATCCACAACGCGGGCAGCGCGGTTAACGTGCTGCTTGACGCCAGCCAGCGCCTGCAATACAAATAGACGCGTCGGGGGAGTCTCGCCTGAGAGACTGAGAGGCTAATAGCGCACTGCGCGGCTTAGCGACCCTTTGAACCTGACCCAGTTGATACTGGCGTAGGAAGACTGACGGCTTCATGTGCAAAGCCGTCTGGCGCAAAGGCGAGCCCGATCGCTGGCGTCGATTCCCTTCACCTGTATCTGCGGGTCTCAGTTATCACTGAGAGGCCGATGTGAATTTCCCAGATTATTTACCGGAACGTTGTTCATGAGCCGCTGGAGCGTGCTCGGTAGCGGCGTGTCCGGGCTTTGTGTTGCCACGCTATTGGCTGAGCGCGGCGAAACCGTCGAGGTCATTGATGATGAAGCGCGTCAGCCTGCCTCGTGGTTTGCCGGTGGCATGCTGGCGCCGTGGTGTGAAGCAGAAAGCGCGCCAGCGGAGGTGATTACCCTCGGCCAGCATGCTGCGGCCTGGTGGCAAACGCGCGTCAGCAGCGTGGTGCATCAGGGTACGTTAGTGCTGGCACCGCCGCGTGATAACCCGGAGTTAAACCGCTTCGCGCGCATGACGACGGCGCATCAATGGGTTGATCCGGCGTCGCTTGAACCGGCGCTGGAAAACCGGTTTGCGCGCGGACTGTTTTTCCCGCGCGAGGCACATCTCGATCCGCGCCGCGCGCTGTCTGAGCTGCGTGACAAACTGCTGCAGCGTGGCGTCCGCTTTGATGCGCGCCAGCCCTCGGGCCGGATCATTGACTGTCGCGGTATCCATGCCAGAGCGCAACTCTCCGGCCTGCGCGCGGTGCGCGGGGAAATGCTGATCCTGCAGAGTCATGAGGTGTCATTTTCCCGGCCGATTCGTCTGCTCCATCCGCGTTTTCCCTGTTATCTGGTGCCGCGTCGCGACGGCCACTTCATGCTCGGTGCCACCATGATCGAAAGCGACGATGCCAGCGCTATCAGCGCGCGCGCCATGATGGAACTGCTCAGCGCGGCCTACACCCTGCATCCGGCGCTGGCGGAAGCGCGCGTCATCGAAAGCGGCAGCGGTCTGCGTCCGGCATGGCCGGCTAATCTGCCGGAAATCCACTATCACAACGGTATTTTTTATCTTAACGGCATGTATCGTCACGGTTTTCTGCTGGCACCAATGATGGCAGAACAGCTGATGCAGCGCCTGTCCGGGGAGGTTAGCGATGAATATTCAGCTTAACGGCCGCACCATCAGCACTGAGGCCGCCAGCCTCAGCGAATTGCTGATCGAACAGCAAATTGACGCGGCCTGTGTTGCCACTGCCTGCAATGGCGATTTTGTGCCGAAAAGTCAGTATGCCAGCCTGCAGTTACAGGAAGGCTGGCAGCTGGAAGTCCTGTCACCGATGCAGGGAGGCTGAGCGATGTTTTACGATTTTACACCGCAGTCACGGTTGCTGCTCGGCACCGCAGGCTACCCTTCACCGGCGATTTTGCAGCAGGCGATCGCCACATCCGGCAGTGAAATTATCACTGTCAGCTTGCGCCGCGAAGGCACGGCGGGCGCGACTTTTCGCGAGCTGCTGACAGGCCTGAATGTGCGCGTGCTGCCCAATACCGCTGGCTGCCACACGGTCAAAGAGGCCGTCACTACCGCGCACATGGCGCGTGAGCTGTTTAACACGCCGTGGATAAAGCTGGAAGTGATTGGTCATGCCGACACGCTGCAGCCCGATCCGTTCGCGCTGGTCGAAGCGGCACGCATTTTGTGCGCCGACGGCTTCCAGGTGTTTCCCTACACCACGGAGGATCTGATTGTCGGTGAAAAACTGCTGGCCGCCGGCTGTGAACTGCTGATGCCGTGGGGCGCGCCCATCGGCTCCGGCCAGGGATTGCGAAATATTGACGGGCTACGGGCGATGCGAGCCTGGTTCAGCGATATTCCACTGATCATTGATGCCGGCATCGGCGCGCCCTCACAGGCAGCGCAGGCTATGGAGATGGGCTTCGATGCCATCCTGCTCAATACCGCCGTGGCGAAAGCGGGCGATCCGGTGGCGATGGCGCGCGCGTTCAGCCAGGCGATCGCCGCCGGGCAGGGCGCGCGCGAGGCCGGGCTGATGGAAAAGCGTGATATGGCCGTGGCCTCAACGCCGATCTTCGGCCTCGCTAACCTGAACTAAGGAGCATGCAATGGAACGCTATCAACGCCAGATGATGCTGCCGGAAATTGGCGTGGTCGGGCAGCAGAAACTAGCTCGCGCTCGCGTGCTGGTCGCCGGTGCCGGTGGCCTGGCTGCCACGCTGCTGCCTCAGCTGACGGGCGCGGGTATCGGTCAGCTGTGTGTATATGATGACGATCGGGTCGCGCTGCATAACCTGCATCGCCAGACGCTATTCACCCTGCAGGATGTGGGTCGCAGCAAAGCTGTGGCGGCGCAGCAGGCTTTGCAGCAGCGCAATCCTGAGGTGCAAATCGAAGCTATGCCCGAGGCGCTGAGCGCCAGCAATATCGCGCAGGCGCTGGCGGGGTGCGATCTGGTGATTGATGCCGCCGATAACTTCGCGGTGACTTACCAACTGTCGGATGCCTGTTTCCAGGCAGGCATACCGCTGATCAGCGCCTCGGTGCTGGGTCGTCAGGGCTATGCTGGCGGTTTTTGCGGCGGCGCGCCGAGTTATCGTGCGCTGTTTCCGCAGCTGCCCGCCTCCGCGGCTAACTGCAACACCGCCGGCGTGATGGGGCCAGCCGTGGCGGCGCTGGGGGCGATGCAGGCGCAGATGGCGCTCAGCGTACTGCTCGGCCTGCAACCCTCACCGCTCGGTTGCATGGTCAACTGTGACTTCGTCAGATGGCACTTTCGTTCGTTCCGCTTTGATGCGGCGCAGGAACCGGCCCAGCCCGGCGTGCCGTTTATTGATGCTCACCTGTTACAACCCGGAGACTGCATTGTGGAGCTGCGCAGCTGCGCAGAGGCGCCCGCCAGCGTGGCTGAACGGGTTGAGCGCGTGCTGCCGCACGAACTGGACGCCTGGCAGCCACCGGCGGATCGCCGCATCGTACTGGTCTGCGCCAGCGGCATCCGCGCGGCGCAGGCGGCCAGCGCGCTGGCGCAGCGCGGCTTTAATCAGCTGGCGATTCTGGCGGCGCGCCGGCCATGACGCAGGACATCCGCTTTGACCAGGTGAGCTTTGCCTGGGGCGAAAAACAGCTGTGCGATCGGCTCAATCTGCAACTGCGCGGCGGCAAAACCACGGTGTTGCTGGGCTGCAGCGGCATTGGTAAAAGCACGCTGCTGCGTCTGGTGGCCGGCTTAGTGCAGCCGCAGCAGGGCAGCCTGAGCGGTATTGCGCAGCACGTGGCATGGATGGGGCAGCAGGATCTGCTCTATCCGTGGCTGACGGTGCTGGAGAACGTGATGCTGACGGCGCGTCTGAGCGGTGCGAAGCCGGACCGCGTGCGGGCGCACCATTTGCTGGCGCAGGTGGGACTGGAAGACGAGGCGCAAGCCGCGCCCTCACAGCTCTCGGGTGGCATGCGGCAGCGGGTCGCGCTGGCGCGCACGCTGTATGCGCAGCGCGAGCTGGTGCTGATGGATGAGCCGTTCGCCACGCTGGATGTGATGACCAAACACCAGCTGCAAACGCTGACCGCGACGCTGCTGCGCGGCAAAACGGTGCTGCTGGTGACCCACGATCCGCTGGAAGCCTGCCGTATGGCCGATGACATTCTGCTGTTGCACGGCCAGCCGCTGCAGGTGACGCACTGGCCTGTGCCAGCAGGTACGGTGCCGCGGGCGCTCAATGATGCCGGACTGCTGCAGGCGCAGGCCGAGCTCTTTTCCCGACTGAATTCCTATGAAAAAACTGAGTAGTGCTGTCTACCTGATCGCGGTAGTGCTGGGCGTGTGGCTGCTGGCGCGGCACAACGGCGTTCCGGCATTTCTGCTGCCCGCGCCGCAATCGGTGCTGGAGGCTCTGTGGCAAAAGCGCCAACTGCTCGCGCATCACGCAATGTTCACGCTGGCAGAAATCGTGCTGGCGCTGCTGCTGGGCGTCGGCAGCGGTGTGGTACTGGCGGTGCTGATGGCCTCCAGCCCGCTACTGCGGCGGGTGTTGTTTCCGCTGGTGACGGCCAGCCAGACCATCCCGGTCTTTGCGCTGGCGCCGCTACTGGTGCTGTGGCTGGGGTTTGGCATCGCGTCAAAAGTGGTGGTGGCGGCGCTGATTTTGTTTTTCCCGCTGTGCCTGTCGCTGTTCGATGGCTTGTGTCGTACGCCTGCCGGCTGGCTGGAGCTGGCGCAAACGCTGTATCCCTCGCGCTGGCGCATTTTCTGGTGCGTGCGCTGGCCGGCCGCGCTGCCGCAGTTTTTCGCCGGCCTGCAGATGGCGGTGGTGCTGGCACCGATTGGGGTGGTGATCGGCGAGTGGGTCGGTGCCAGCGAAGGGCTGGGCTACCTGATGATGCAATCCAACGCGCGGCTGGAAACGGCAACCAGTTTTGCCGCGCTGCTGCTGTTAATGAGCCTGGCGCTGCTGCTCTCAGCGGCGGTGGCGCTGGTGCGTAAAAAATTTCTCTGGCAATCATATTAAGGATCTTGAGTGAAAATGTTGCGTCGTACTATTACCGTGCTCTTGCTGCTGGTCACCGTTAACGCACAGGCGGCAGAAAAAGTGCGTTTGCTGCTCGACTGGTTCATAAATCCTAACCACGCGGCGATCTTTGCCGCTCAGTACAGCGGGGCGTTTAAACAGCAGGGGCTGGATGTCGACATGATCGCACCGGCGGATTCCGCGTCGGTACCGCTGTTGCTGGCGGCAGGCAAAGCGGATCTGGCGATTAGCTATCAGCCTCAGCTCTATACGCTGGTGGACAAGCAGGTGCCGGTGATCCGGGTTGGTACGCTGATTAACCAGCCGCTGAACACCCTGACAGCGGTATCGGGCGATATTCACAGTATTAAAGACTTCGCCGGTAAATCGATTGGCTATGCGATTCCCGGCGCGGAAGATGTGGCTATCCGCAACATGCTGAAATCGCAGGGCGTCGACGTTAACAGCGTGAAACTGGTCAATCTGAATATGGACGCCGTCTCCGCGCTGCTGACGCATAAAATTGACGGCGCGCTGACCATTTTCCGTAACTACGAGCTGCTGGATTTGCAGGACAAAGGCGCAAAGCCGGTGTCGTTTAAACCGGAAGATTACGGCGTGCCGGCCTACGATGAGTTGATCATTCTGGCCAACAGCAACACAGCGGCAAACGATCCTCGCATCCCGGCATTTCTGCGTGGGCTGGATGCGGGCATCGCCTGGCTGCGCGCTCACCCGCAACAGGCGTGGCAGGCGTTCATTAAGCGTTACCCTGAACTGGATACGCCGCTCAATCATCAGGCCTGGCAGGCGACGCTGCCTTATTTTGCAACGCACAGTGCGGAATTCAATCAGGCGCGTTATCAGGCATTTGGTGAATATATGAAAGCCAACGGGCTGATCACCACCGTGGCGCCGCTGGCGCGCTATTCACTGTAATCCATCCGCTTGCGCCGTTTTCCCGGGCCGGGAGAACGGCGCGCGTTGACATTGTGTGCGGCCGGGGGACAAACGAAGACCCGCATCCCCGGTTTTCGGAAAATACTGGATTTCTGTGACTGTTATCACTGCGCGGGTAACGCTAAAATAAATACTTCTCATTTAGCAGAAGGTTTTTCGTCACGATGTTTTCGCGTTTCACACTGGCCACGTTAACGGCCACACTCCTGCTCACCGGCTGCGCGCGTCATGCTGCCAGCGACAGCAGCGCTGATGCTGCCGCCGCAGAAGCCCCGGCTACTGCTTCCGCTCCGGTCGAAAACAACGACAGCGCTTCGCCGTTTGCCAGCGGACCGACCGTTATCAATGTCTCCCATCTGGTGACGCGCACCGACGATGGCTCATCCGTGTACGTGACGGTGGATGGGCAGGAAGCCGGACTGCTGCAAAAGGGCGAGAGTAAAGAGCTCCGCGTTCCGGCCGGTAAACACCAGATTGGCGGCTACGTGCAAACACTGTTTGGTTTTGGCAAAGTGACCATTCCTGCGGTCGATGTCACCACAGACACCAATGGCCCGAAAAACGTGGTCTACTCCGTTACGCGGCAAAAACCGCAGTTCAGCGAAAGCGCTGCCACGCCAAACAACTCCTGATTGACTGCGGTGCGGGCCAGGTGTCGGCACCGTTGATCGAAGTCTGGGGCAGGGCGTAATACGCTCTGCCTGAACGGTCAGATAATTAAGTCAACATGCTGGCCACCCGGCATCTTTACACCCAGCGTCAGCTCTCCACCCAGCGCCTCAATGTAGCGCTTCAGCGTGGAAATTTTTAACTCTGCACCACGCGCTTCCATCGCCGCCACAGATGACTGGGCAATGTGCATGGCCTGCGCTTGCTGACGCTGAGTCCGCTGCATCTGCTCACGTAATTGATAAAGCTGGTATTCCAGACGCATCTGGCTGACGCGTTCATCGACCTGATGTTGCTGTTCGGGCGTCAGCGCCGCCAGCATCTCATCCAAGGTTTTCATTATGAGTTTCCCCGATTGCGTTCAGATGATGATGGTATTCGGTTTCGGCAATGTGAAGCATCTGCTGATAGAAACGCTTCTGATTTTTACCCTGTTTGTTGCCGGCACACAGCACAATTGCATGGCGGCGCGGATCGAAAACAAAAAAGCTGCGGATAGGACGACCTTTACTTTGCACGCGAAGCTCTTTCATATTGGGCACCCGCGATAACATCAGGGTATCAACGAAAGGGCGGCCGAGGTGCGGACCGTCCTGCGCCAGAAGCTTCAGGGCGGCAAGTACGTCGAGACGCAACGCTTCATCCTGAGCCTGCAACCATTTCCAAAACCGATCTGTTGCTTCAACCTGCCACACGATGCCATCCTTGATAGTCTGTAGTCTATTTTATCGTCTGCAGTCTATCAAGGCTCACGGATTAAAAAATCCGTGACGGGGAATTTATCTCATCTTTCGAATCTGGCTCGCAAAAACAGCGGTAAAGCGCAGCGCAATAAGCCATCAGTGCATCAACGCATAGACGACATCAATGGCGTTGATGACCAGGAAGAACAGGATAATGTGGGTGAGAGCATTAACGGACATCGCTTTGGGTTGAGACATCATCAGTCCTGAATAATTAACGTGAATACAGTGAAGTAACGTTAAATATTACCTGTTAAGAATAAGATTACTATGCTGTGCCACGGTTATCAGAGGTGCCGGACGGCTGCGTTTTCATGCGCGGGTTCAGAAGGCGCAGCATTTCATCCGCTTGCGGCCGCGCGTCCTTAATTTTAAAGATAAATCGCAGAGGCATTCGCCTGATGGCTGGCCCGGATTGCGTGGCTGATGGCGTCGAGGCGCAGCGGTGAGATTAAATTGCCGGTAAGATTTGCGCTGTCAGAGTGCGTAAATGTTCACGCAGTAATTGATGTAAAGCGCGAATCGCCGGCGAAAATTGTTTGCGATGCGGGCAGATTAAATGCAGCGGCGTGCTTTCGCCTGGCAGCTGCGGCAGCACCCGTTCCAGCCGGCCGTGTCTGATATCGTTGCAGACATCAAGCCAGGATTTATAAGCAATCCCCATTCCGGCAATCGCCCAGCGGCGCGCCACTTCAGCGTCGTCGCACAGCAGCCGGCTTTTCACCGTAATCTGTCGCCGCATCCCTTCCTGCGGAAAAGTCCATTTATCATACACGTGACCGCCCATGACAAACGGCAGACAGTGATGCTGTGCCAGATCCTCGAGTTTTTCCGGACGGCCATGTCGATCGAGATAATCGGGTGCGGCGACCATCACACGGCGGTTTTCTTCCGCCAGCGGTAGCGCGACATAGCTGCTGTCCTCCAGCTTACCGTAGCGAATAGCGATATCCACCGGATCGCGGAACACGTCACTCACCTGATCGGAAAACGAGAGACGCAGCCCGAGCGCCGGATGCGCCCGGCAAAATTCTGTCAGCAGCGGCAGAATAATATGGCGGCCGATGTCAGACGGCAGAGCGATTTTCAGCTCGCCGCTCAGGGCATCGTCGTGGCTTTGCAGGCTTTCCGCTCCGGCGTGCATCAGCGCCAGCATCTCCTGCGCGAAAGGCAGATACTTTTCGCCTTCCGCCGTCAAACGCAGGCTGCGCGTCGATCGCGCAAACAGGCGGCGATCGAGATCGCGCTCCAGCCGCTGAATGGCGGCGCTGACCTGACCGGGCAGCAGGTTGGCTTCGCGCGCTGCGCGGGAAAAGCTGCCCAGCGCGGCAGAGCGCACAAACAGGGTGACATCTTCTAAACGAATCATCGACGTTCTCACCATTATCGGGATTTTCACTCTACGAGTGAAAGTGTTGTCCTGCAACAGGCATTTTTCCCGGCGCGATGTCTGGCTATGCTGCTGTCAACACCCTGAAAATATTCACTCACCTGGAGCCTGTTGCATGAAAGCGATTGTTTATAGCCAAAACGGTTTACCGATTTCAGATGAAAATGCGTTATATGAACTGGACGTGGCGAAACCGCAGCCAGGCGCACGCGATCTGCTGGTAAAAATCAGTGCGATTGCGGTTAACCCGGTTGATACCAAAGTGCGCGCTGGCGCTCCGACAGACACGCCGCGCATTCTCGGCTGGGATGCGGTGGGCGTGGTCGAGGCGGTGGGCAGCGATGTCACACTGTTTCAGCCCGGCGATGAAGTTTACTACGCCGGCGACATCACACGCGCTGGCAGCTATGCCGAGTACGGACTGGTGGATGAACGCATCGCCGGACTCAAGCCGCGCACGCTGAGCGACGCCGATGCCGCCGCGCTGCCGCTGACATCACTCACCGCGTGGGAACTGCTGTTTGATCGCCTGGAAATTGATGCTGCCGACGAAGGCACATTGCTGATCATCGGCGCGGGCGGCGGCGTGGGTTCGATGCTGACGCAGCTGGCGCGCAAACTGACCCGACTGACGGTAATTGGTACCGCCTCTCGCCCGGAAACCGCCGACTGGGTGCGCTCGCTGGGTGCCCATCATGTTATCGATCATCAGCGTCCGCTGGGTGAGCAGCTGGCAGCGATTGGCCATAAAGAGGTGCGCTACGTGGCCTCACTGACCCATACCGACAGCTACTATCCGCAGTTGATCGATGTGCTGGCTCCGCAGGGCAAACTGGCGCTGATTGACGATCCGGAAACCCTGGATGCGGTGCCGCTGAAGCGCAAAGCCATCTCGCTGCACTGGGAACTGATGTTTACCCGCTCGCTGTTCCATACCGCCGATATGCAGCGCCAGCATCAGATTCTGCAGCAGGTGAGTCAGCTGATTGACGATCAAACCCTGCAGACCACCGCTGGCGAGCATCACGGCAGCATCAGCGCGGCCAACCTGCGTAAAGCGCATGCGCTGATTGAAAGCGGTCGCGCACGCGGCAAGATTGTCCTCAGCGGCTTTTAAGTCATTAAAACACGTAAGGTTAACCGTCCGTCAGCCCGGGCGGTTATGGTAGCGACTTTGCTATTTATCTGCGCTCTGGCGCAATCTTCAATCAGGAGACTCTCATGACCCTTAATGATGCGGTTGCCCGCCGTCACACCGTAAAAGCTTTCTCTGCGGGCAAAACGCTGCCGCAGCAGGAGATCGACACGCTGCTTAACCTGCTGCGCAACAGCCCGTCATCGGTTAACTCGCAGCCGTGGCACTTTGTTGTCGCGTCGACTGCGGAAGGGCGGGAAAAGATGGCGCAATCCACCAGTGGCGCGTTCATTTACAACAATCCTAAAGTGCTGAACGCCTCACACGTGATTGCGCTGTGCATGCGCACCGATCTGGATGAAGCGCACCTGCAAAACGTGCTGGCGCAGGAAGAGAAAGACGGGCGTTTTGCCAAACCCGAAGCCAAAGCCGGGCAGGATAAGAGCCGCCGCAGCTATGTGGATATGCACCGTTATGAGCTGCGCGACGTGCCGCAGTGGATGGAGAAACAGGTCTATCTGGCGCTGGGCGGACTGTTACTGGGCGCAGCGATGCTCGGCATTGATGCCACCCCGATGGAAGGCTTTGATGCGCGCGCACTTGACCAGGCGCTGGGCCTGCGAGAACAGGGCTTTACCAGCGTGGTGCTGGTTTCGCTTGGCTATCGCAGTGAGGAAGATTTCAACGCCACGCTGCCGAAATCGCGTCTGCCGCAGGACGAAATCTTTACCTTTATCTAAGGGACTTAACCAGGTGCGCACCTGCGCACCTGCGCGCTCAACGTGGGAACCGCAGGCAGAAACGGGTGATGCCGTGTTCGCTGCTCACCGTGCAACTGCCCTGATGCAGTTGCATGATCCCGCGCACGATCGACAGACCCAGTCCGCTACCGCCCTGCTGGCGTGACGCATCGGCGCGCCAGAAGCGGTCAAACAGGCGTGCCTGCTGCGCCTGACTTAGCGTCGGCCCCTGATTTTCCACCACCAAAAGCATGGCGTCTGGCTGCATCATGCTGGAGACGTGAATGGTGCCGTCGCGCGTGCCGTAATGCAGCGCGTTAGCGATCAGATTAGCCAGCGCACGCTGTAACAACTGCGGATCGGCGTGCAACTCGCCGTGAAGCGAGATGACAAGCTGCATGCCATGCTCTTCCGCCATGCCCTCAAAATAGTCACTCAACCGCTCACCCAGCGGTGTCAGATCGATACGTTGTCTGTCCAGCGCCTGGCTGGCGTCTGCGGCTTTGGCGAGAAACAGCATGTTATCAATCATCTTCGCCAGCCGCTCCAGCTCGGCATAATTGGAACCCAGCAGCGTTTGATACTCATTGACGCTGCGCGGCTGGTTCAGCGCCACTTCCGTCTGGCCAAGCAGCGTGCCAATCGGCGTGCGCAGATCGTGTGCCATGTCCGCTGAGACCTGGCTAAGTTGCTGATAACCTTGCTCCAGCCGGCTCAGCATCTGGTTGAGCGCCGCCAGCAGCGGTTGCAGCTCGCCTGGCGCGCTGGTCAGTTCAATGCGATGCGACAGCCGCCGCACGTCGATCACCCCAGCTTCCGCCGCCAGCCGGCGCAGCGGCGTCAGACCGCGGCGCACCAGCAGCACACTGATCGCGGCGACCAGCAGCGCCGCCAGCGCGGTGCACAGGATAATCTGGTGGCGATAGCCGGTGAGGGTTTGCGTGCGGTCGCTCATCAGGCGACCGGTGATGATTTCGATCTGGCCGCTGCCATCGCGCGTTGGCGTTAACGCGGCGGCGGCAATAAACGGTGTGCCGTCCGCCGCCTTCTGGTGATGGACCGATTGCAGGGTTAACGGCTGATCGGCGGCGACCGGCGTAATGGCTGGCACCGGACGCCCGCCGGGGTTGATCACGATCAGCGGCGGCTGGCCGGGAAAGCGCAGCACCAGCAACGATTCGGTATTGCCCAGCATGTTGGCGAACAGCCGCGGCTTTTGCTGAATCAGCGTCAGCGCATCTTCATCGCGCAGCAGCGTGCGCATTTGATCGATGCGCGTCAGCAGGGCTGCGTCATCGCGCACGCCGATCTGCTTTGCCAGTGCGTGATACAGCGCCATGCCGCTGAGTGTAAAAATGACCACCACCGTAGCACTGAGCAGTAGCGAAAGGCGGACGGCGAGCGAGCGGGGTTTCATGTTTCAGCTTCGCAGCGATAACCGACACCGTGCACGGTATGAATTAATGGTCGGGTAAAAGGGCCGTCAATTTTCTGCCGCAGCCGTTTTACCGCCACATCCACTACGTTGGTGTCGCTGTCAAAATTCATATCCCAGACGCGCGACGCAATCACCGTGCGTGTCAGTACTTCGCCGGGATGCAGCAGAAACAGACGCAGCAGATTGAACTCTTTGTTGGTCAGGTCGATGCGCTGTCCGGCGCGCTCGACCCGGCGACGGGCAATATCCAGCTGCAGATCGGCCAGCGTCAGGATGTCGGGCAGCTTTTGCTGGCTACCGCGCCGCAATTGGGTGCGCACGCGCGCCAGCAGTTCGGCGAAGGAGAAGGGTTTGACCAGATAGTCATCGGCACCCAGTTCCAGCCCTTTGATGCGATCTTCCACCGTGCCTTTGGCAGTCAGGAAAATCACCGGCGTTTGCAATTGCTTATCCAGCTGCGCCATCACCTCCCAGCCATTGATGCCGGGCATCATCACATCCAGCAGAATCAGATCGTAATGGTGCTCCTGCGCATAAAACAGGCCATCCTGACCGTTTTCCGCCACGTCGACGATAAAACCGGCCTCGGTCAATCCTTTGCGCATGTAATCACGCGCCCCGGCTTCATCTTCTATCACCAAAATTTTCATGCGATCTCCCGGTAGTGGCGGCCGCTTGCTGATGGCGGGTAGTATAACGCGGGTTAGCATAGAAAACCGAGGCTGACAGCGGCATGAGCCCCTGATGACAAAATCATGACAGAGCGTTAAGTAAAACTTAATGGCGCGACAAATTTCGCTAAATCATTAACATATATAAGAATTTGCTCTGCATTTTTGCGCGCTTTTAATGGTGGCGTCAGCGGCATCGTGTTATTACAAGGTTAAAACCTGTGAGATAGCCTGCCGGAGAGCATCATGAAAAAGCCTTGGTCTTTTGCCTTACTGTTGTCACTCAGCGCCCTCAGCCAACTGGCTGCGGCGCAGCAGACGCTGCGTTTCGGCGTCGATCCCACTTTTCCACCGTTCGAATCCAAAGCCAGCGATGGCTCGCTGCAGGGTTTTGATATTGATCTGGGCAATGCCATCTGTGCGCAGGCCAAAGTGAAATGTCAGTGGGTGCAGATTGGCTTTGACGGCAGCATTCCGGCGCTGCAGGCGAAGAAATTTGACGCCATTCTGTCGGCGATGTCGATGACGGAGAAGCGCCGCGAGCAGGTGGCGTTCAGCGATATGCTGTATATCACGCCCAGCGCGCTGCTGACGCCTGCCAACAGCACGCTGACGGCGGACATCAGCACGCTGCGCGGGAAGAATATCGGCGTCGCGCAGGGCACCATTCAGGAAACCTACGCCAAAACGAAATGGGCTCCGCAGGGCGTCAACGTGGTCTCGTATCCGAATCAGATGGAGATCTATCCGGATCTGGTAGCGGGTCGACTCGATGCCAGCCTGGCGAATGCGGTTTCGGCCGAGCAGGGCTTTCTCAACACGCCGGAAGGCAAGGGTTATGTCAATAAAGCCACGCTGGTGGATAAAGCATTATTGGGGAACGGCGTGGGTATCGGGCTGCGTAAAGGCGATACGGCCAATCTTACTTTAATTAACAATGCGCTGGCTGCGCTGCACAGCAACGGCACCTATGACCGGCTGGCGCAGAAGTACTTTAAGGTTAAGGTTTATCCCTAATCGCAGGGCGATTTGCCTTCATCACGCACAGGAAAATCATGTCTTTACTCCCTGATTATACCCAGCAGCGGGCGCGATTCCTGGACGCCGTCACGCGCCAGCACGGTGCGCTGACTGCCTATCGCCATCCGCTGACCGCGCCCGACGGGGCTGTGCTGTACACCGACGTCGCGGTGATCGGCGATCCGGCGGCCCGCAAACGCATGCTGATTCTCTCCGGCACACACGGTGTGGAGGGCTATTACGGTTCAGACAGCCAGATCGCCTGGCTTGATAGCCTTGATGTCGCCGCGTTACCGCCCGACTGCGCCCTTGTGCTGGTCCATCTGCTGAATCCGTGGGGCGCTGCGCATCTGCGGCGCGTCAATGAAGACAATATCGATCTCAACCGGAATTTCATCGATTTCAGCCAGCCCGCACCCGCTAATCCGCACTATGCGCTATGGCACGATCTGTACCACGGCGACCGCGCACATGCCGATCGGCTGCTGGCGGAGACACTGCAGCAGTCAGGCTGGCCGGCGCTAAAACGGGTGGTGGAAGCGGGCCAATATCAGGCAGCAGACGGCCTGTTTTATGGCGGGCAGCAGCCGGCCTGGTCGCACCGCACGCTGCACGCCATTGTCGAACAGCATCTGCGTCAGGCGCAGGTCATCCTGAGTTTCGACCTGCACACCGGTGCCGGCGCGTGGGGCCACCCGATGCTGCTGGCGATTGCTGAACAGCGCTATCCGGCGCATGACTGGGGCAAGTCGTTATACGATGAGTGGCTGACGCTGCTGTTTACCGGCGCCGGGCGCGACAGCGACACCGGCGTGACCGCCACGGCAACGGGCTATGTCTCGCAGTTTCTGCTGACGTCGCTGCCTGACACGCAGCTGCTGCCATTGGTGGTGGAGTGCGGCACTTATCCGGGCGAAGAGATGCACCGCCGGGTGCGCGACGACCACTGGCTGCATCTGCAGGGCGATCCGGCAAGCCACGCCGGACGCGCGCTGAAGCAGCAGCTGGTGGAGGGGTTCTGGCCCGCCGATGAGGACTGGCGCGCCTTAACTGCGTTTCGTACCCGGCAGATTTTTCTGCGCGGCTGGCGCGCGCTGGTGGCTTACAACCGGCCGTAAAAGGTCATGCGCGCGGTTTCGGACAGCGCAATGCCGGGCTGGGTGTTGTAGGCCAGTACCGCCAGCATACGCGTGACATCGCCTTCGGTGGGCGTCACGCGGTGCAGCGAATTACGCCCGCGAAACAGCACCAGGTCACCGGCATCAATCTCCAGCGCCTCGACCGGCTGGCGCTGATCGAGCACGGCGGCGACGCCGTCGTAGTTCATCTCGCCGGCATCCGCATCGCGCAAATCTTTCACATACTCAAATACACCGCCGCCGCGCGGTTTTTGCACCAGCAGCGTGATGGCGAAAGAGGAGTTGTCAAAATGCCAGCCGAGTTCCTGGCCGTCAGGCGCGTAATGCAGATTGATGGACGACAGCGGGTCGGCATACGGATACAGCGCGTCTTCGTCCAGCACATCACACAGAAAGCGTTTAAACAGTTCGTCATTGTACAGCTGACGCAGCGGCGATTCCGCCGCAATCACATCGTCGGTAATGCAGCCTTTGGTGCTGATCACGTCACGATTGCGCGGATGATCGGCACGGTACGCCTCGTCCGGCTTCAGCAGATAGACGTTGTGCTTGCTGACGGTGTGGTAAGCCAGATGGCGCTGGGCCAGCCCGTCAGCCACGATCGCCTGCAGCGCAGCCGGTTGCAAAAACTGACGCAGCACCAGCGCACCGTGTTGCTCCAGCTGCTGGCGACAGTGCCGACGCCAGTCGGCGTCGGCCAGGGGGTGCAAATCAAATCGAATCAAAGCAGACATCGCGGTGGTTCTCTGAGTTGGCAGGTGTAGAGACTGTAACGGCCTGATATGTTGATGCCTAACGATAAATATTTAACGCCTTGCTAAGGAAACCTTAATGCCTGCACCCGCGTCGCGTTTGCCGAAAATCAGCGTGATTCAGTCGTTCAAAGTGGCGGCGGAACTTGGTAGCCTGGCGAAAGCCGCCGCGCAGCTGGCGCTGACGCCGGCTGCCGTCAGCCAGCAAATTCGTCAGCTGGAAGCGCAGCTGGGCAGCGCACTGTTTGTGCGTACCCAGAGCGGCGTGATGCTGACGGAAACCGGCAAAGAGTATCTGCGCTACGTCAGTGAAGCGTTCGACATTCTGCATCTGGGGCAGCAAAATTTGCGCCATGCGGCCAGCATGCCAAAGCTGACGCTCTATTCACTGCCGGCGCTGGCGTCGAAATGGCTGCTGCCGAATATCACCGCCTGGCGGGCTCACTGCCCGGACTGCGATCTCAGCCTGCACGGCACTCATGCGCCGGTGGATTTCAGCGCCACACCGGCAGATTTTGTCATCTGCTTTGGTGAGGATCGCTACCCGCAACTCGACAAGCAACGGCTGTTCTGTGACGAGGTGCTGCCGGTCGCCAGTCCGGCGCTGATACAGCTTTACCCGGGCGAATCGTTGCTCAGCCAGGCGCCGTTGATCCATCTGGACTGGGGCAATGAAGGCCGCTTTCTGCCCGACTGGCGCAGCTGGTTTCAGGCCAAAGGCAGCATGGAGCCGGCGGTCCAGCCGGCATTCAGTTTTAATCTCACCTCCCTGGCCATAGACGCGGCGGTAGCCGGGGCCGGTGTGCTGCTGGGGCAGCGTCGCCTGATTGCCGGCGAACTGGCGCGCGGCGCGCTCCAGGTGGTGGATCCGCTCAGCCTGCCGCTGAGCAAACCCTATTTCCTCGCCTGGCCACAGCGCTCCCGCAGTCAGCCCGGCAGCGAGGCGCTGATTCAGTGGCTGACGCAGCTGGCGAGTTAACAAACTGTTAACTGCCGCAGCGTTCTGCGACAGGGATTGCCCTATGCTAATGCGCTTTGTGCGCAGTTGCGAAGAAAGGGAGTTCAGGCACGATGATCGAGTCCTCATTCTGGCTGACCACGCTGGTGGTCAGCATCACAATTTTGCTGTGGGCGCTGGCGCGGTTGCCGGAATATCTTACCGCGCTGCTGTTTTTTGCGGCGGCGATGCTGCTGTCGATAGCGCCAGCCAGCAGCGTGTTCAGCGGTTTTGCCTCCTCAGCCTTCTGGCTGGTGCTGAGCGGTTTTGTGCTGGGCGCGGCGATCCGCAAAGTGGGCCTTGCCCAACGCTGGGCCAACTGGCTGGTGGTGCCGTTCAGCCAGAGCTGGCCGCGGATGGTGGCGGGCACGGTGCTGCTGAGTTATCTGCTGGCGCTGGTGATGCCGTCGAACATGGGACGTATCGCGCTGCTGATGCCGGTGGTGCTGGCGCTGGGCGAGCGGGCCGGTATCCGGCCGGGCAGTCGCGGCAGCATTGGGCTGGCGCTGGCGGTGGGCTTCGGCACCTTTCAACTCTCTGCCAGTATTCTGCCCGCCAACGTACCAAACCTGGTGCTGAGCGGCGCGGCGGAAAGCGCGTACCAGCTGCATTTGCAATGGCTGCCGTGGTGGCTGCTGCACATGCCGGTGGTGGGGCTGGGCAAAGGTATTCTGCTGGTTGCCTGCATTACGCTGCTGTTCCGCGCTCAGCCGCAGCCGGTGGCAACGCGGGAAGCATTGCCGGCGCTAAGCGGGCGCGAATGGCGGCTGATTGGCCTACTTGCCATCACGTTACTGTTGTGGATGACCGACAGCCTGCACGGCTTATCTGCTGCGTGGGTCGGGCTGGCCGCGGCTTGTCTGTGTTTGTTACCGCGCGTGGGCTTTCTTTCGGGTGACGATTTTGCCAGCGGCGTCAATTTCCGCACCTGCATCTACATCGCCGGCATTCTCGGCGTCGCCACGGTGGTGGTGGACTCTGGCCTGGGGCGGCTCATCGCCAATGCACTGCTTCACCTGCTGCCGCTGCATGACTCGCCGTCATTCAGTAATTTTGCCGTGCTCAATGCGCTGGTGACGCTGCTGAATTTTGTGCTCACCGCCAACGGCGTGCCGGCGATGGTTACGCCGATGGCGCAGGAGCTGGCTGCCGCTTCGGGCTTTCCGCTACTGAGCGTGGTGATGTTGCAGGTTTTTGCGTACGCCACACCGCTGCTGCCATATCAGGCGTCGCCCATCGTGGTGGCAATGGGGCTGGGGAATGTGCCTGCCAGAGCCGGTCTGCAGCTGTGCCTGCTGATGTTTGTACTGAGCGCGCTGCTGCTGTTACCGCTGGATTATCTGTGGTTCCGGCTGCTAGGCTATGCCTGATACGCCGTCAGAGGTCACGAATTCGCTATGTCAGCTACTAACGATTGGGTAGATTTCCGTCGCGATGAGGAGACGGGCATCGAAAGTGTTAACGCGCACTTCTGCGGCCACGCTTACGATCCGCATGACCACGACGAATTGCTGGTCGGCGTGACGCAGCAGGGGCTGCAGCGCTTTAACTGTCACCGCGCGCTACACACCAGCACGCCGGGCCGCGCTATTCTGATTGAGCCGGGCGCGGTACACGATGGTCACGCGCCCGATGCCGCCGGTTTTACCTATGTGATGCTTTATCTGCCGCAACCCTGGGTGGCGGAGATGATGCAGCGCCGCGGGCTGGGCGATGTGGCGAATATTCAGGGGGCATTTCGCTCCACGCTCACCGATGATGCGCAGCTGGCCTCTGCGATTCAGCAGGCATGGTTTGCGGTGCATCAGCGGGAAGGGCGGCTGGCGCGCGATCAGAGCCTGGATCATCTGCTCACGCTGCTGTCCCGGCATCTGGAAAATAAACCCGGCGTGCAGCTCAGTGACGCCCAGCGGCAGATGCATCTGCTGCGTGATTATCTGCACGATTTTATGGCGCAGGATATCGGGCTGGACGATCTGTCGCGCCTGTCCGGCATCGATCGTTTCCGCCTGACGCGCCAGTTTAAGCAGGCGTTTGGCCAGTCGCCGCATGCCTATCTGGTGCGGCTGCGGCTGCGTAGCGCGCGTGCGCTGCTGGCACAGGGCGTTGAGCCAGTGCAGGTCGCAGCGCAGGTGGGCTTTGCCGACCAAAGCCATCTTGGCCGCTGGTTTCAGCGTGCTTATCGTCTCACGCCCGCCGCCTATCAGCGCCAGTGCACAAACGTTCTATACCGCTCTATGCCGGCTATCCGATGATGGGATTTTTAATCCTCACCGGAGAGTTCTGACAGATGTTTGATACCAAAATTGCCCTGATCGTACGTGATGATTTAGCCACCTGGCAGCGCCTGAATGTGGTGGCTTTTCTGGCGACCGGCATTGCGGCAGCCGCGCCGGAGATGATGGGTGAACCCTATGTCGACGCGCACGGTCGTCAGTACGGCAACATGGCCGGCCAGCCGATGCTGGTGTTTGCCGCCGATTTAGCCGGCCTGCAACGGGCGCATCGCCAGGGCGTGGAGCGCGAGTTAACGATGATTCCCTACGTCGAAGCGATGTTTTCCACCGGCCACGATGCCGCCAACCGCGCGGTGTTTCTGGCCGAAGACGCCGATAATCTCAACCTGGTGGGCATCGCGCTGCGCGGCCCGAAAAAGGCGGTGGATAAAGCCATCAAAGGGCTGGCGCTGCACAGTTGAACGGCGGATGCGCCTGTTCAATCTGTTCTGCCGCCATTAACAGCACATCTTCCCGGTCACGCAGCGCCAGAAGCTCCAGGCCGATGGGTAACCCTTCCGTACTCAGGCCGACCGGAATGCTGATTGCCGGTGCGCCGGTGACGGCTGAGATCAGCGCGTTGCTGCCAGGCTGTAACTCGCCATGCTTCACTGGCGGATGGCGGACTACCGGATAAGCGAGCAGGTCGATCTGCTGCTGCTGAAAAAACTGCGCCAGCTGCTGATACAGCCTCTGCTGGCGCAGCTGCACCTCGCGATAGCCGTCACTCTGCATGCCGGGATGCTGCGCCCGGGTTTTGAAAGTGGCCTCCAGCTGGGGATGATAGCGCCCTGAGGCGGCAATCGCCGCCAGCGTGCGCAGCGGTGCCTGCGGTTTATCCGCCAGCCAGGCGGCCAGCGCGTCGGCAAATTCATAGGCAATAATATTGGCTTCCGTCGCCAGCGTCTCCAGTTCAGGCCAGCTCAGCATGCGCGGCTGGAACGGTGCCACAGCGTCCTGCACCGCCTGGTTAATCTCCGTTTCCTCTGCGGCGAATCCTTCCTGCCAGATGCCGATGCGCAACGGCCGGTCGGGACGGGAAAAACGCTGGCCCGTGAGTATTTCACTGATCAGCCGCAAATCAGCCGCGTAGCGCACCAGCGGTCCGGGGATATCCTGGGTAGGCGACAGCGGCACGATGCCAGCGCTGCTCAGTGCACCGCGCGTCATACGTAAGCCGAACAGGCCATTAAACGCGGCCGGAATGCGCACCGAACCGGCGGTATCACTGCCTATCGCCAGCGGCACGAAGCCTGCGGCCACCGCCACGGCTGAACCGCTGCTTGAACCTCCCGGAGAACGGCCTTGCTGCCAGGCATTATGGGTGAAGCCACTCAGCGACGACGCGCCGGTGATGCCTGCTGCCAGTTCATGCATGGTGGTTTTGCCGATGAGGATTGCGCCAGCCTGACGCAGAGCCGTAACCAGCGGTGCATCCTCGCTGGCAATCACATCGCGCAGCAGCGCCGAACCGGCACTGGTCGGCCAGCCTTTGACTTCAATGTTGTCTTTAATCAGCAGCGGAATACCGGCCAGTGGGCCAACTGGCGCATTCTGCTGCCGTGCGGCATCGATGGCAGCGGCCGCAGCCAGCGCGTCATCGGCAAACAGCCAGCTGATGGCGTTGTAGCGCGGCTGATCCACGTCAGCAATGCGCTGCAGCGCAAATGTGGTGAGCTGGCGTGCGCTCACCCGGCGCTGGGCCAGCGCCTGTTGCATATCCCCCAGCGACGCGGTGAGGTAATCAGCGTATTGCATGGTTCAGGCCTCCACAGGAATCCATTGCCGCTCTGGCGAAACCCGGCCGCACGAACTGCCGGCAAAGTGTGAGCTGCACCAGAGTGCCTGATGGCTAATGCACCAGTCTATCAGTAACTGACGTGACGTTACGGCGCGTGGTAAATCCTCACAAAAAACTGAGTTCCATTGCGGATGTGCAAACTGAACTGGATGATGCATCACATCACCGCTAAATACCGCATGGGCACCGGCGCTTTGCAGCACAATTGAAGCGTGATCGACGCTGTGGCCCGGCGTCGGCATATAGCGCAGCACACCGGCAAACAGCGGGGAGTGCTGCACATCAATGGTTTCCAGCTGGCCGCTCGCCAGCAGCGGCGCAAGGCTGTCGTGATACAGCGCCTGCATCGACGGCGTGCTGCGGCACTGTGCCAGTTCACGCGCTGAACAGATGTAACGCGCATGATGAAACATCGGTTGCCAGCGGCCAGCGCGCCAGCAGGTATTCCAGCCGACGTGATCGGTGTGGATATGCGTCATCAGCACCAGCGTCACTTCATCAGGGTCGACGCCCGCTTCGGCCAGACGTTGCGGCCACGCGGTTTGCAGCTGGTGAAACAGCGGCTTGTTATCGCGGTTTCGGCCATTGCCCGTTGCGGTATCAATCACGATGGTGTCGCGAGCGGTGCGCACCACCCAGCTATGGATGGATAGCTCTGCCGGCTGCTGTGCCAGCGTGTCGCTCATCGTCTCGCGGTGTGCCGGAAACAGCGCAGCGAAGGGGAGTGAGCTGGTCTGCTCGATCACTTTATCAATGCTGCATTCACCTATGTGCAGGGTCATATTGCCTCCTAAAGCGTGGTGCCTGTTACTGCAGGTCACTATACTGAGGGCTGTTCCATTATTTAAATCGATTAAAATCATGAAAAGCATCAATGAAAATGATTTCAGCAAAATCGACCTTAACTTATTGATTGTGCTGCTGGTCATGTATGACGTGCGCAGCGTAACTCAGGCGGCAAACCGGCTTTATCTGGGGCAGCCGGCGGTCAGCGCGGCATTAAAAAGACTGCGGGCAATGTTTGACGATGCGCTGTTCGTGCGTTCCTCGCAAGGCATGACGCCCACGCCGCGCGCAGAGCAGCTGGTGCGCCAGATCGCACCGCTGCTGCAGAGCGTCCATCGCGTTATTTTCACTGCCGATCGCTTTGATGCCGCGCACGATAGCCGCAGTTTTACGCTCGGCATGAGCGACTGGCTTGAGCACTGGCTGATGCCCGATTTACTGCTGCAGCTGGCCGACTCGGCTCCGAATATTGATATCCGGGTGGTGGCTGCCGATCCGTGGCAGGCCATTCCGCTGATGGAGCAGCAGCAGGCTGACGCGGTGGTGACCGTCGGAGAGGAAACCAGCCGCGATCTTACGCGGGAGCACATTGCGCGCGCCGGCTTCCGCACGGTATGGCATCGCGGACAAATTGACCTTGCACCACCGCTGACGCTGGCGCAGTTCGTGCAGTATCAGCATGCGCTGGTCTCCTATCGCGGCGTGAGTGAAAGTGCGCTGGACGCCGCGTTAGCCCGCGATGGGCTGACGCGCCGCGTGCGTTATGTCACGCCGCACTTCTCGGTGTTACCGCTAATGTTGCAGCGTCTGCCGCTGTTCGCGACCGTTCCGCAGGGACTGGTGCAGGCATGGCAACAGCGCTATGCGCTGAGTACGGCGGCGGTGCCGATCGGCATGCCGGATTATGCACTTTCGCTGCTGTGGCATAACGCCCGGGCCGAAGACCCGGCGCACCGCTGGCTGCGCGCCACGCTGCGTCAGCTGATCGAACGCAAGCTGGCGTGAAACGCTTACCACGGCACTACGCGGCCGAGGTAATCGAGATAGTGCAGGCCGCCGCGTCCGGTCTGGCTTTCCACCGTATTGAGCAGATTCGGGATGCTCTCCTCAATGCTCAGTCGCGCCCCGGCACCACCCATGTCGGTGCGCACCCAGCCGGGGGCCAGCAGCAGTAGCGTGCGTGCATCGTCGTGACGCGCGGCAAAGCTGCGCATAAACATATTCAGCGCCGCTTTACTGCCGCGATACACCTCGTAGTTGCCATGGGTGTTGTTGGTGAGACTGCCCTGGCCGGAGGACATCACCGCCAGCGTGCCGCGCGCGCTGACGTTATTTCTGAAGGTTTCCAGCACGCGCAGCGGGCTCAGCGCGTTGGTGACCATTACGCGAATAAACTCTTCCGTCGACACATCGGCAAGGGTTTCGCGATCGTCATTTTTCACGCCCGCGTTGACCAGCAGCAGATCAAACTGCTGGCCGCTTAGCCGCAGATGCAGAGCGTTGACCTCTGCTGGCACGGTGATGTCCACGCTCTCCACCGTCAGCTGCTGCGGGTAACGCTGCGCCAGCTGTTGCAGCGCGTGAAGGGAGTGCTGGCGGCCGGTCGCCACCACCTGATAGCCACGCTGCAGCATATTCTCCGCCAGCGCGAAGCCGATGCCGCGTGAAGCACCAATCAATAAAGCACGGGAAGCCTTGTTCATGACCCTCTCCTGGTTTTGGGGTGAGTGAAAAGTCTACCCTTGCATGACAACAGGCGGAACGCGCAGCATCTGCATAGATAACCTGCAGCAAACGCCTTGCCAGATGGCGCTCAATCAATAAGGATAATGCGATGAATAGCGTCGATTTGAATTTACTCCCTGCGCTGGACGCGCTGCTCAGTGAAGGCAGCGTAGTGGGCGCTGCGCGTCGCCTGGGGCTGAGCGAGTCAGCAATGAGCCGCACGCTGGGGCGACTGCGTGCCGCCACCGGCGATGCGCTACTGGTGCGCGCCGGGCGCGTGATGGTGCTGACGCCACACGCCGAAGCGCTGCGCAACCAGGTGCATGCCACTTTGCGGGACACGCAGGCGCTGCTGAGTCCACCCGCGCAACGCTTTGCTGCCGCCGAGCTGCAGCGCCACTTCACGCTGCGTACCAACGAAGGTTTTGTCGAAGCGTTTGGCAGCGCGCTGATCGCCGCAGTCCGCGCACAGGCGCCCGGCGTGCAGCTGCGCTTCATGCCGAAAGCAGAGAAAAATGATCGACCGCTGCGCAGCGGCGACGTTGATCTGGAGATTGGCGTACTGGGCAATATGGGACCGGAGATTCGGCTGCAGGCGCTGTTTCGCGATCGCTTCGTCGGCGTGGTGCGCGCCGGGCATCCGTTACTCGCGGACGTGACGTTGGCGCAGCTGGCCGCATATGGTCACATCGTGGCGTCAAGGCGCGGTGAGCTGGGCGGGCCGGTGCATGAGGCGCTGCTCGCCGCCGGTTTTACCCGCCAGGTGGCGGCCGTGGTACCCGCTTTTTCTACTGCCGTCGCGCTCACGCTGCACAGCGACTGGCTGGCGCTGGTGCCGCATACGCTGTGCCTGCACCATCCGCTAATCAAAGATAATCCGGCGTTTGCGATGTTTGAATTACCGTTTGCCACGCCAGAGGTGACAGTGTCACAGCTATGGCATCCGCGGCTGGAGCAGGATGCCGCACACCGCTGGTTGCGTGACACGGTACGGCAGGTATGCCGCGCTTAGATCAGCCGCCGCGCACCGATCCGCGCCATATCACATCAGCCTGATACAGTAGCGTGTCGTGCTGCTGCTCACTCTGCGGCGTAAAACCACTCTCCGCCTGCTCGGTCTGCGTCAGCCAGGCGATGGCGTCGCGGGCAAAGCGCTCCACCGGCTGGGCGAAGGTGGTGAGATTGTAAGAGGACCAGCCAGCCTGCGCGATATTGTCGTAGCCAATCAGGCACAAATCCTCCGGCACGCGCAGCTGGAAACGGTGGCGCGCTTCATCCATGAAACCGCAGGCCATCAGATCGGTGACGCAGAACACCGCGTCCGGGCGCTGATGGCGCGTCAGCAGGCGATGCGCCAGAATCTGACCGCTCTCATACGAGGTGGTACCGAACCGCTCCACGCTGACCGTCAGTCCGGCGCGCTCCGCCACGGCGATAAACGCCGCTTCGCGTTTGATCAGGCTCGGCGTACCGGCCAGCGAATTGGCGAACGCCAGCTGACGACAGCCGGCGCGCTGAAACGCCATCACCGCCGTTTCAGCCGCCGCCTGCGCGTCGAGGTTGATGCTGAGCGAGCCCGGCAGCGCTTCGTCGCGGTTGATCAGGATGATGCGCTGACCGTGCTGATAGCACTGGCGGGTGATGGTGCGATCCGGCATGCCGGAGAGGATGATGGAGGCATCGGCGCGAAAATTGATCGCCTGCAGCAGCGCGGCGGAGACGCTGTTGTCGGAACGATCGGTATTAATCAGCATCGCCACTTTGCCCGCTTCCTGTAAAAACTGTGTCAGCCAGCGCACCAGTGTGGCGCGGTAAGGCGTGGCGATTTCAGAGACGATCAGGCAGACGATGCCGCTGCGGTTGCGCACCAGCCCGCGCGCCAGGTGGTTAACGTGATAGCCCAGCTCCTGCGCCGCTTTCATCACCCGGGCACGGGTGGCTGCAGAAACGCTGGCACCGGGCGTAAAGGCGCGCGACACCGCCGAACGCGACACGCCCGCGCGATCCGCCACATCCTGCGCGCTCACCCCGGCTTTGTCATTCTGCATCTTCAACTCCTCACAATTACGGCTGAAAAGCAGTCTGCCGTAAATTGCAAAGCTGTGCAATTTGTCTGCGATCACATTTGTTGCATTTTTGTGACACAGCCTGTCAATTGCAGATTGCGCTATTTGACAGGCTATTTTCTGTTCATTACTAATTTGCACACACGTGCAAATAAAAACCTCTGTTAAGCACGGAACCCTGCCAACCAAGGAGAACATCATGCGCTACACCTCACTGGCCATCGCGCTGTCCCTCAGTTGCACCACGCTGCCGTTTGCTGCGACGGCCGCTGGCAATCTCAATATGGTCTGCTCGGCGGACGTGGTGGTGTGCGAACACATGACGCGCATTTTCAGCCAGGCACATCCGGATATTAAAGTCAGCATGGTGCGGCTGTCGGCGGGTGAAGCCTATGCCCGCCTGCGCAGCGAAGCGCGTAACCCGCGCACCGACATCTGGTGGGCCGGTACCGGCGATCCGCATATGCAGGCGGCGGAAGAGGGGCTGACGCAGCCGTATAAATCGCCGCTGCTCGACCAGCAGCAGGACTGGGCGCAGAAGCAGGCGGAAAACTCAGGTTACCGTACGGTCGGGATTTATGCCGGTGCGCTCGGCTGGGGCTACAACACCAAATTGTTGGCGGATAAAAAGCTTAAAGCGCCAGCCTGCTGGGCTGATTTGCTCGATCCGGCCTTCAAAGGCGAAATTCAGATTGCCAATCCGAACTCGTCCGGCACCGCCTATAACACCCTGGCGACGCTGGTGCAGATCATGGGCGAGGACAAAGCGTTTGATTACCTGAAAAAGCTCAACGCCAACATTTCCCAGTACACCAAATCCGGCTCGGCGCCGGTGAAGGCAGCGGCGCGCGGCGAAACCACCGTGGGCATCGTGTTTATGCACGACGCGGTGGCGATGGAAGTCGACGGCTTCCCGATCAAAACCGTCGCGCCCTGTGAAGGCACTGGCTATGAGATTGGCTCAATGTCGATCGTCAAAGGGGCACGCAATCTGGCCAATGCCAAAGTGTGGTACGACTGGGCGCTTAGCGCCGAAGCGCAGTCGCACATGAAAGAGGCCAAATCCTTCCAGCTGCCGTCAAACCGCAGTGCAGAGATCTCCGAATACGCGCCGCGCTTCGAGAACATCAAACTGATCGATTATGACTTCAAAACCTACGGCGATTCCGCCAAACGTAAAGCGCTGCTGAGCCGCTGGGATAAAGAGATCGGCGCCAGCGCGCAGTAATGCCGCATCGCCGGACGCTGCCGCTGACGGCGGCTTGCCGGTTCCGACAGCGCTAAGGATGGCGCGATGATCCCGCATTGAGGTAACACATGAACGCAAATAATCGCCGTCTGACAGGCGCGCTGTTGCTGGGCGCCGTCGCGCTGTTGCTGCTGCCGTGGTACAGCCTGGAAGCAGGCTTTTTCGATAGCGGCTGGCTGCTTAACCTGTGGCGTGATGAAGCCAGCGCGCCGGCATTGTGGCAGATCGGCAGCCATCCATGGCTGGCGCTCGCCGTGGCGCTGCTGGCGCTGTGCGCCGCCTGCGGTTTACTGCCCGGCAGCGCACGCAGCCGGTTGCTGCTGCTGTTCAGCGCGCTGGGCGTGATCTTCCTGATTGTGGAAGGGCACGCGATTGGTTACAGCGGCTGGAGCTGGCTGTGGCTGGAAAATCGCTACGGCGCGCTGCCGCAAGGACAGCCAGCGATGGGCGCTGGCGCGCTCCTGCTGCTGACCGTGTTTTTACTGCTGTTCTCGTTTGCGCTGGCCGAACGCGGCGTGCTGAAAGGCGATGCCTTTGTGGTGGCGTCGCTGGTGCTGCTGACTGCGCTGGTCAGCATCTTCGTACTCTATCCGGTGCTCAGCATGTTTGTGGTGTCGGTGCAGGACGTTGACGGCAGTTTCAAACCGGACGGTTTGATCAGCAATCTGCAGGATCCGTCAATCTGGAGCCTTGCCTGTCTGAAAGGCGGCACCTGCGGCACCGCGTGGCGCACGCTGTGGCTGGCGCTGATGACCGCCAGTGGTTCGACGCTGCTGGGTCTGGCCTTTGCCCTGGCGGCCACGCGCACGCCGCTGCCCTGCAAGAAAGCGCTGCGCATGCTGACCATTCTGCCAATCATCACGCCACCGTTCGTGATTGGTCTGGCGCTGATTTTGCTGTTCGGTCGCTCGGGCGTAGTGACGGAGCATCTGGCGGCGCTGTTTGGCATCGAGCCCGGCCGCTGGCTATATGGCCTGACCGGTATCTGGATTGCCCAGGTGCTGTCGTTCACGCCGATTGCCTTTCTGGTGCTGATTGGCGTGGTGGAGGGCGTCAGTCCGTCGCTGGAAGAGGCGTCGCAAACGCTGCGCGCTAACCGCTGGCGCACCTTCAGCCGCGTTTCGCTGCCACTGATGGCGCCGGGTCTGGCTAATGCCTTTTTAATCAGCTTCATCGAAAGCATGGCCGATTTTGGTAATCCGATGGTGCTGGGCGGCAGTCACGGCGTGCTCTCTACCGAAATTTTCTTCTCGGTGGTAGGCGCGCAAAACGATCCGAGTCGCGCCGCGGTGCTGGCGATGATTCTGCTGTGCTTCACGCTGGCCGCCTTTGTGCTGCAGCGGCTGTGGCTGGGTGGCAAAAACTTCGCCACGGTGACCGGCAAGGGCGACGGCGGCAAACATGGTCAGCTGCCGCGTTTGCTGCGCTACGGTGTGTACGGCATGGTGATTCCGTGGGGTCTGTTTACCCTGGTGATCTACGGCATGATTGTGGTGGGCGGCTTTGTGCAGTCGTGGGGCCTGAACGATGCGCTGACCATCGAACACTACGTGCGCGCTTTCCGCGTCAGCGTCAGTGACGGTCATCTGCTGTGGAGCGGCGTGGCGTGGAACTCGTTCTGGACCACGCTGGAAATTGCCCTGATTGCCGCACCGCTCACCGCCGTGGTGGGCCTGCTGACCGCCTGGCTCATCGTGCGGCAGAAATTTGCCGGTCGTCAGACGTTTGAGTTCCTGCTGATGCTGAGCTTTGCCATTCCCGGCACGGTGATTGGCGTCAGTTACGTGATGGCCTATAACCTGCCGCCGCTGGAGATTACCGGCACGGCGATGATCCTGATTGCCTGCTTTGTGTTCCGCAATATGCCAGTCGGCGTGCGCGGCGGTATCGCGGCGATGAGCCAGCTGGATAAAAGCCTTGATGAAGCGTCACTGACGCTGGGTGCCAGCAGTTTCCGCACGCTGCGCAAAGTGGTGCTGCCACTGCTGAAACCGGCAATCAGCGCGGCGCTGGTGTACGCCTTTGTCCGCGCCATCACCTCGATCAGCGCGGTAATCTTCCTTGTCAGCGCTCAGTACAACATGGCGACGTCCTACATCGTCGGGCTGGTAGAGAATGGCGAATACGGCGTCGCCATCGCTTACTCCACGGTGCTGATTGTGGTGATGCTGCTGATCATTGGCGTGTTCCAGTGGCTGGTGGGCGAACGTCGCCTGCGCCGCGTGGCGCGCCCGGTGGACGTCGCCGCGCCACCTGCTTCCCCTTCGTTAACTCAGGAGAGTGCCGTATGACCGCGATTACTGCTGGTTCCGTGGTGTTTGAACACGTCGAAAAACGCTTTGCCGGTTTTACCGCGCTGCCGGATTTATCGCTGACGGTGGAGCCAGGTACGCTGGTGACGCTACTGGGGCCTTCCGGCTGCGGTAAAACCACCACGCTGCGCCTGCTGGCCGGCCTGGAACATCCGACTTCGGGGCGTATTTTAATTGGTGGCAAAGACGTAACGCATCTGCCAGCCAACGAGCGCGACGTGGCGATGGTGTTTCAATCCTACGCGCTGTTTCCGCATATGAGTGCGCTCGACAACATCATGTACGGCCTGCAATCGTCCGGCATGAGCAAAAAGGAAGCGCAGGATCGTGCGCGCGAAGGGCTGAAACTGGTCGGGCTGGAGAGTCAGGGGCAGCGGCTGCCGTCCGAACTTTCCGGCGGGCAGCAGCAGCGCATTGCGGTGGCGCGCGCGCTGGTGCTGGAGCCGCAGGTGCTGCTGCTGGATGAGCCGCTCTCCAATCTCGACGAGCGCCTGCGCCGCCGGGTGCGCACGGATATTCGTGATTTGCAGCAGCGGCTGGGCTTCACGGCGGTGTATGTCACGCACGACCAGGAAGAGGCGCTGGCGGTGTCGGATAAAATTATTGTCATGAAAGAGGGCGATATTGCTCAGCAGGGCGCGCCGGAAAGCCTGTATCACGCGCCCAATTCGGTGTTCATCGCTGACTTTATGGGCGAAGCCAATATTCTGCCGTGCGAAGTCGAACAGGTAGAAGGCAGTGAAGCGCTGGTGCGACTCGGCAGGCAGCGCTATCGCGTGCGTGGTAACGGCGTCGCGACCGGCTCCGCGCAGCTGTCGGTCAGACCACAGTTCATTACCCTGCACAGCGGTGCTGAAGGCGCACTGCGCGGTGAGGTGACGCACGCCACCTGGCTGGGCGATCACATCGAATACGAGGTCAACACGGAACTGGGCTCGCTGTTCATCGTCGATGCGCAGATGGAGCAGCAGCTGCCGCTGGACGCCCGGGTGGCGATTGATTTTAAACCTCAGGGTCTGGCCCTGATTGCCGGTTAATTTAAGGATAACGCATGAGTGATACGAAAAATGACGCGCTGCAATCGCGTCTGCTGCTGGCCGAACGCGTCGCGCGGGCGGGCGGGGAGAAGGCGCTGGCCTACTTCAATCAGCGTGACACGCTGGTGGTCGAAACCAAGCACGACCTGCAGGATGTGGTATCACGCGCTGACCGCGAGGTGGAACAGATGATCGACCAGCAGATTCGCGCCAGCTTCCCGGACGACGGTTTTCTTGGCGAGGAGTACGGCCTGCAGCCGGGCACGTCAGGCTACACCTGGGTGGTCGATCCGATTGACGGCACCAGCCCGTTCCTCAACGGTATGCCAAACTGGTGTGTTTCCGTTGCGGTGCTGCATGACGGCGTACCGGTGATTGGCGTGATCTTTGCGCCGACCTATCAGGAGTGCTACGTCGCCGCGCTCGGCCAGGGCGCAACGCTGAATGGCCGCCGTTTGCAGGTGGATCCGTCACGTACGCTGCAAAATCACGTGACCGGCTTTGGCGCTAATAGCTATGTCAGCCCGGAAGAGGTGGGCCGCCTGCTGGCGTCACTGCTGGCAGCGGGGGGCAATTTTATCCGTATCGGATCTGGTGCGCTGATGCTGGCGTGGGTGGCAGCCGGACGCGTGGTGGGCTATTTCGAACCCTACATGCACGCGTGGGATTGCCTGGCCGGTTACTGTCTGGTGAAAGAGGCCGGCGGCTGGTATCACCCGTTTAACACCGAGGGCGACCGGCTGTTAAAAGGCGCGCAGGTGCTGGCGGTGGCGCCGGGCGCGCAGGCGGAGCTGAGGCGGATTGCCGGCGTTTAAGTGGTGCATTTCGCTGCCGCGCGACGTTTTCCGGGTCGCCATCCATGGCGACCTTACAACGCTTGCGCTGTCGTAACTGGATAATCGCTGATTTTTAACGATTACGTGGTGACTTAAACCGCCACGAACTCGCGGTATCCCGACCAAATCACATACACCGCGAAATAACAGAAAATCAGCGCTGAGGCGAGATACGAATACTTCAGCAGGCGCTCGCCCAGCAGCTTTCCGCCCATGCTGCCGATCAGGCAGATCACACAGGTCCACAGCACCCCGGCGAGGAAAAAACCGCTGAGAAACCACGAAGTTGCACCGGCATCACTGTGGCCGATGCGGGCTATCAGCGCGCCGCCCACGCTGGCGAACCACAGAATCGCCGTCGGTGACGACATCGCCAGCACGATGCCGCGCCAAAATTCGCGCAGCAGTGAACGATAAGGCTGGGTTTCAGCTGCGGGGATGTCGATTTTTTTGGCCAGCGCGGCGTAAAGCATTTTAGCGGCAAACCACAGCAGCAAGATGCCGCCGCCAATCCATAGCAACCAGCGCACCGGCGTAAACTGCAGTATCACCGCCATGCCAGCCATCGCCAGCAAGGCGTAAATTAAATCGCCCACGCAGGTGCCCATGCCCAGCCAGAAACCGTGCAGATAACCGCGCTGCATCGCCAGCGTCAGCATGGCGATGTTGGCGAGTCCGATATCCAGACACAGCGATAAACTCAATAAAAAACCATTAGAAAACGGCAGCATAACGTCGTGACCATCCCTGAGTTCAGTAAAGGAAAGATTAAAGCATGCGTGCCGGGGCTTTTTACACTGCTTCCTGCCAGCCATAACCAAACGCTATGACCCATTAGCAAAGGCACAATTAAATAAACCGATTTGTGAAGCCGATCGGCCTGCGCAGCTTTGCGGGCAGGGAATGCCACTATAGTCGTTAACGAGACGTTAACAACGTCCGTTTCAATACAAAAAAATCAACCTGGTTTGGGCGCAGGCCCGTGAAAATTCCGATTATGGTGGAAAGACAATGAGTGGATACCCAAAACCGGCAACTGGCGGTTTAGCAACAAACTTAACCGTGGCAATATCACTGGCTCTATTGACGCTGGCGGGGAGTGCTATGGCGCAGAACACGGAACATCATCAAACAGCATTAGTCGGCACCTGGACCAGTATTCCGGATGCCCCTGCGGTACAAAAGCCGGATCGACCCAGTGAAGGTTTGTATCGCATGCAGGTCAACAGCGACGGGACGCTCAAGCCGCTGGAGGTGATCAGGATGAAAAGCCCGTCGTGGATCGTTAAATCACGCGACGGGCGGTTTGCTTATACCACCAATGAAGAGAATGCCGGTGCCGTTACCGCGCTGGCGATCGATAAACAGGGCGCAGTGCGGGTGCTGAATCAGGTCGACAGCCACGGCGAGCAGCCGACGCACGCCACTCTCAGCCCGGACGGCAAATTCCTGTTTGTCGCCAACTATTCGGTGGCGAAAGGCGGAGCAGGGGTGACGGTGTTCCCGATTGCGTCGGACGGCAAGCTGGGCGAACAGGTCCAGCATTTCGCGTTCAGCGAAGGCAGCGGCGTGGTAAAAGATCGGCAGGATGGCGGCCATGCGCACTCCACCACCTTTACCCATGATGGCCGCTATCTGTATGCGGCCGATCTCGGTGACGACAAACTGCACGCCTATCGCTACCACGCGGATCGGCGAGAGCCGCTGCAGGCGGATACCAGCCGTGATGTGAGCTTTGCGCCAGGTGCGGGTCCGCGCCACATGGTGTTCTCCGCCGACGGTAAACACGCTTATGTGATTACTGAAATGGCGGGCGAAATCGTGGTGTTCCGCGTCACTGATGACCGGCTGGAACGGCAGGCACAGGTGGCGCTGAATACGCAAAACAGCAGCGCCGCCTATAAAAGCGGTGGCGGCATCATTCTCAGCCCGCAGGGTAAATTCCTGATTGCCGCTAACCGCGGATCTGACAATCATCTGCTGGTGTTTAAGATTGCCGCCGATGGCAGCCTGACAGATCCACAGCGCTATGCCGCCGACGGTATTGAGCCGCGCGCGCTGGCGTTTGATAACAGCGGTAAACACCTCTATGTCACCAACGTGTTTACCAACACCATTACGCTGTTTGATTTTGATGCGCACAGCGGCAAGCTGAGCGCGCGCGGTGTGGCGGCGAAGCTGGCAACGCCAACCGACATCAAATTCTTTAACTAGCTGCCCTTTCACTCATCCGGTGCGCGTGACGGCGCACCGTCTTCCGCCATAGCCGACAGCGCGCTTTCCAGCGAAGCCGGAAACATCTGGCCGTGACTGAGCCCGGGAAACAGCTGGAAGCGAGCCGCCAGGCCTTTTTCATGCATGCCGTCGAGAGTGGTGCTAATCCGGCTCAGCACATCGATGACGCCGGGACGTGATTCGCCGTTGCCTTCCATCAGCACCAGCTGCTTCTGCTTAAACGATGCGGGCGTCACCGCTGCCATTTGCTGCAACAGCGTTGCGTCGCCGCGCAGGGAAGGACTGGCGGCAAAATAGCGCTGGAAAAATCCGGAGGTCAAGTAGCTGTCCAGCACAAACAGCCCGCCGTAAGAGTGGCCCCACAGCGCACGCTGCTGCGCATTGATCGGCAGATGCTGTTCGGCACGCGGCGCGATAGTCTGTTCCAGCAGCTGGCGGAATGCGGCACTGCCGCCGGCTGGCCGGCCGCGACGATCCTGCACCTGCTGCGGCGGGGTGTAATCCAGCGTGCGCGCAGCGAGATCGAACGGCAGCGGGGTCTGATAGCCTACCGCCACCAGCACCGGCGGGTTGCCTGCTGCCAGCTTCTGCAACAGTGCTTCGCTGAGATGGTTCATCACCGCGTTGCCATCCAGCATATACAGCGCCGCGTAACCTGTGGCCGGTGCCGGTTTACGTGGCACCGCCGTCCACACCTTGTAGTGGCGCTGGCCGTCAGCGGAATCAAACGTGTTAACAGTGAAGCGATACCAGGCAGAGCCTTTGTCGGCAATATTGGGTCCGAGCGGCGTCATATCAGGCCGGGCGAAACCGACAGCGGGGCTGAGCAGCAGGTTCAGCAGGGTGAACAGCGGAATGATAAAGCGATAAATCATGGCGCTTCCTTACTAGCTGGCGAGTCAATTACTTCCGTGTCACAGCGAAAGCGCCAGACAGATTAGTGATAATGATTATTAATTTCAACAACCATTTTGCACCGTCATGCGCCGTGCGGAAGTGTAAAGATTTCGTCAGGATCGCCGATAACGTAGCGGTATAATACCAGCGAGGATAGTCAGGATGATTAACGGTATCGGACCGGGTAGTTTCTCACCGCTCCATCTCAGCAGCGCCAGCGCACGCGTGACCAGCAGCACGGCAAGCAATGCGACCCGGCAAAATAGTCTGACGGCAGACGCCTCAGCGAAAGTCACCTTTAGCGAAGCCACCGACGCCATCTCTGCGGTGTACCAAATGACGCCGGCGCGCGTCACCGCCAGCACGCCTCTTTCGCCTGATATGCAGACGCAGGCGATGGGTGCGCTGCGCAGCTCGGGCGTCAGCATGAACGGTATTGGCAGCGCGCTGCTGAGCGCACTGACGCAGCAGCGTGACGATGTCACCATCAGCGTACCGGCCAGCGGCGGCGCGCAAACTGACACGCAGAGCGCGGTGGCACTGGAGATTACCACTCAGTCCGGCGTGAGCCTGACTCTGCAGATGACGCGGCAGCAGGATGGCGTAGCGGTGGCACTGAAAACCACTCACGGTAAGCTGAGCGATGACGAAGCTGCGGCAATTGCCAAACTTTCTGGCGCGCTGGAGAAAACCCTGAGCGGGCTGGATAACGGCAACGGTAAACTGGATGTCGGTGACCTGCTCAGTTTTGACAGTAACCAGCTGGCCAGCGTTGATCTGAAAACCGACCTGCGTCGCAGCGGCGAAGTGATGCAGTCGCTGAATCTGCATGCCGACCCGGGTTCACGCTGGCTGGGTTTCCATAATGCCGACGCCAGTTTCAAACTGACGACGGACATGCGCAGCCTGGCGCAGGCCAGCAACGCCGGTCAGCAGCAGAGCGCCCTGGCGCAGTGGAGCGCGAAATTTGATCAGGCCGCTTCGCGCGGTCACGGCGATCGCGCGGCGCTGGCACTGTTTAAGCAGGGTTTCGAGACCTTAAACAGCACCAGCGCGGCGGCCGGCGTGGCGATGCGCACCCCGCAGGCGATCACCGTAGGCGCGCATGCGGCGCAGGCCGGTGCCATCAGCGGCCTGGCGGATTTCTCGGCCAGCTATCACCAGACGGCGCGCTCCAGCAATCCGCTGAAGCCGGAAGAGGAAGATACTTTCGCTCTGGATGTGGCGCAGCGCAGCAGCCAGCAGAAGAACGGCGATACGCAGCGCATGACGCAGGAAACCCTGTTTAAGCTAAACGCCAGTTTTCATACCGCGCTAAGCGCCAGTTCGCCGCTGGCGCTCAATGAAACCAAAGAGTCACAAAACTATCACTACCACCAGATTCACGATGAAACGCGCAGCACCACTGAGGTGACGCAGGATGCGCAGGGTAACCTCACCGCCCGTTTCGCCCAGCAGCTGACGCAGCAGGAAACGGTGAAGACTTATCAGCTGGCGAAGCTGATCGACAGTACCAGCACACCGCACAGTGAGAAGAGTGAATCGACGCGCCACTATTCCCCGGCGATGTATCTGGCGCAGGCGTAATACCGGGATAACGTAATGCCCACTCTATTGCGCCAGCCCATGGCGCAATAAAACAATAATGTCATTTATCACTATCGATAGCGGAATTAATACTTAAGATAATTCGCCCGTGTCACTCAGCGTAATAACCCTGCATCTCCGCGCCCGCTAACGCCTTCTTATCCCTGATAAATTCTTTATTCTCTTTCTGCATGCCGTTTGCCGGATATAGCATAACCGTGCTCTTTACCGCTGTTATTCCCGCTGATTATCATCGCGCTCAATCTGTTATTAAATTACGGCTCTCTGCCCTGGCAGAATGAGCCTGTGAATCACAGCAAAATAAAAAGTGAATCCAGCGATGACGCAAATCAGGGCTCAACAACTTCAGCGCGCGGCGGTGATTACGTCTGACGCGGCGGCAATCGACGCCGCCCGCCACCTGGCGGAACAGGCGAAAGCCGGGGCAGCCGAACGCGACCAACAGCGTATCTATCCGCGTGAACTGCTCGATCAGTTCACCCAGCTGGGGCTGGGCAGTATCAGCGTGCCGCGCCAGTTTGGCGGCGGCGGTTTGTCTTTTGCTACCGTGGCGGAGGTGTTCCGCCTGATCTCCGCCAGCGATCCGTCGCTTGGCCAGATTCCGCAAAACCACTTCGGGCTGATCCAGTTCATCCTGGGGGAAGGCAGCGCGCAACAGCAGCAGCGCCTGCTCAGCGCGGTGGTACAGGGCCAGCGGCTGGGCAACGGCGGTCCGGAAAAGAACAGCAAACACACGCGTGATATGCAGGCGCAGCTGGTGTCAGGCCCGGAGGGGTTACGGCTCAGCGGTGAAAAGTTCTATTCCACCGGTGCACTGTTTGCCGACATTCTGGTGACCACCGCGCAGCAGGAGGGCCAGCCGGTAATGGCGTTCATTCCGCTGCCGGCAGCGGGCGTTGAGATTATCGATGACTGGTCGGGTATCGGTCAGCGCACCACCGCCAGCGGCACGGTGAAGCTCCAGCAGGTGGCGGTCGATGCCGGTTTGACCATCGCGCTACCGTCGCCCGATAAGCCAACGCTGCGCGGTGCCGTATCGCAGCTGATCCAGGCCGCGATTGACGCCGGGATCGCCCAGGGCGCGCTGGATGAGGCGCTGGCGTTTATTCACAGCAGCTCGCGTCCGTGGGTGGACGCGGGCGTGAGCCGCAACGCAGAAGATCCTTACATTCTCGCCGATGTCGGGCGTATCAGCACCGAACTGAGCGCCGCCAACGCGCTGCTGGTGCGTGCGGCGCGCGTACTGGACAGCATTGACCCGCACGCGCTTACCGCTGCGCACTGCGCGCGCGCCTCCATCGCGGTTGCAGAAGCCAAAGTGCTGACCACCGAAATTGCACTGAAAGCCAGCGAAAAGCTGCTGGAGTGGAGCGGCAGCCGCGGCACATTGCTGAAGCATGGGTTGGATCGCCACTGGCGCAACGCGCGCACCCATACGCTGCATGATCCGGTGCGCTGGAAAACGCACGCCATCGGCAACTATTACCTCAATGATGTTCTGCCCGCGCGTCATGCGTGGATTTAAGGAGCGATGATGACGCAGGTTTTCGCTAAACAGCCGGCAGCACGTATCCGCAGCGCGCAGCAGGCCCTGCAGGTGGCAGAAGAGCTGGCTGAACGCTTTCGCAGCGGCGCAGCGCAGCGCGACCGGCAGCGCGAGCTGCCACATGCTGAACTTCAGCACTATTTCCAGTCCGGCTTAGGCGCCATTACCGTGCCGCGTGCGTGGGGCGGCATTGAGATTTCCAGCGCAGAACTGGCGCAGATTTTTGTCATTCTCAGCGCTGCCGATGCCTCGATCGGTCAGGTGCCACAAAACCACTTCTACGCGCTGGAAGTGCTGCGCGTTAACGGCAGCGATGCCCAGCAGCAGCGGCTGTACAACGAAGTGCTGGCGGGCGTTCACTATGGCAACGCGCTGGCGGAGTTCGGCTCTGCGGCGGCGCATCAGCGCACCACCGCCTTCAGCCAGACCGCCAGCGGGCTGCACCTCAACGGCGACAAATTTTACTGCACCGGGGCGCTGTTTGCCGACCGCATCCCGACGCTGGCCATCGCCGATGACGGCAAAGAACAGCTGGTGTTTGTGCCGCGCCATCAGCCGGGCGTGACGGTGATCGATGACTGGAGCGGTTTCGGCCAGCGCACCACCGGCAGCGGCAGCGTGCAGTTTCGTGATGTGGCGATCGCGCCGGACGATGTGGTGCCGTTTCACAGCGCGTTTGAGCGGCCGACCACCGTCGGACCGTTTGCGCAGATTATGCATGCGGCTATCGACCAGGGCATTGCCCGCGCGGCCTTCAACGACATGCTGGCTTTTGTGCAGCAGCGCGCGCGGCCGTGGCCGGACAGCGGCGTCGAGCGAGCCTGTGACGATCCGCTGACGCTGGATCGCACCGGGCGGCTCGCCGCACGACTCAGCGCCGGTGATGCGTTACTGGATGTCGCCGGGGAGGCGGTCGATGTCGCCCAACGCAACCCGAGCGCTGAACACGTCGCGCTGGCATCGGTTGAAGTGGCGAAAGCGCGTGCCTGGACCACTGAGGTGGCGCTGGAAGCCGGCAACCTGCTGTTTGAGCTGGGCGGATCGCGCGCCAGCCTGCGCGAGCACAACCTCGATCGCCACTGGCGCAACGCGCGTACCCACACGCTGCATGACCCGGTACGCTGGAAATATCCGGTCATCGGCAACTATCTGCTTAACGGCGTGCTGCCGCCGCGACGGGGAACGCTATGAGCCGCAAACAGATTCTGCTCAATGCTTTTAACATGAACTGCGTGGGGCATATTCACCATGGCATGTGGACCCATCCGCAGGACCGCTCAGTGGAGTTCAATTCGCTGGCGTACTGGCTGGATTTAGCGCGTCTGCTGGAGCGCGGCCTGTTCGACGGACTGTTCATTGCCGATATTCTCGGCGTTTACGATGTGTATCAGCAGGGTATCGGCCTGACGGCGCGCGAGTCCATTCAGTTGCCGGTGAACGATCCGCTGATGCTGATTTCCGGCATGGCCAGTGTGACGCAGCATCTGGGCTTTGGCGTGACCGCCAATCTCAGCTACGAAGCCCCTTATCCTTTTGCCCGCCGCCTGTCGACGCTCGACCATCTGACCAATGGCCGCATCGGCTGGAATATCGTGACCGGCTATCTCGACAGCGCGGCGCGCGCCATGGGTCAGCAGCAACTGCTGGCGCACGATCGGCGCTACGACCAGGCCGATGAGTTTCTTGATGTCACTTATCAGCTGTGGGAAGGCAGCTGGCAGGACGATGCGTTGCTGGCCGACAAACAGCGCCGGCTGTATGCCGACGCGCAGAAGATTCACGCGATCAATCATCAGGGTGAATTTTATCAGGTGCAGGGCTATCACCTGAGCAGCCCTTCGCCGCAGCGCACGCCGTTGCTATTCCAGGCAGGATCATCCGCGCGCGGCGTGGCGTTTGCTGCGCGGCACGCCGAGTGCAGTTTCGTGAATGCCAGCTCGCCGGCGGCGCTGCGCGAGCAGGCGCAGCGTCTGCGCCACGCGGCGGTGGCGGCGGGTCGTCAGGCGGACGACTTACGCATCTTTATGGGCGTCAGCGTGATCGTCGCCGCCAGCGAACGCGAAGCGCAGGAGAAGCACCGCAGCTATCTGGAATACGCCAGTGCTGAAGCCGGCATTGCGCACTTCTCCAGCTCAATTGGCGTCGATCTCGCTGCGTTTGGCCTCGATGAACCGATTCACAGCGGCGACACGCGCGCCATTGAATCGGTGAGCAAAGCCTATAACGGCTGGACGCGTCGCCAGCTGCTGGAGCAGCATGCGCTCGGTAGCCGCTATCCGGTGATTGTCGGCAACCCGTCTCAGGTCGCCGACCAGTTGATCCGCTGGATTGATGAAGGCGACATCGACGGCTTCAATCTGACGCGCATCCTGAATCCGCAAAGCTACCGCGATTTTATTGAGCTGGTGGTGCCGGAACTTCAGCAGCGCGGCCGCTTCAAAACCGCCTATCAGCCGGGATCGCTGCGGCAAAAAATTTTTCAGCAGCAGGATCGTCTGCCCGCGCGCCACCCGGCCGCGCGCTGGCGGCCTGTGGCTGACGTTCGTTAATTTAACCTCAGGAAATCAGGATGAAATTTGCCTCATTAGTGGCGCTGAGCGCCGCAATATTTACCGCCAGCGCGTTTGCCGCCGGTGACTACAGCGGCGCCCTCAAAGTCGGTACCACGGCGGCCTTCGCGCCGCCGCTGGAAACCGCCGTGGCTGAAGCGAAAAAGCAGGGACTGCAGGTGGAGCTGGTGGAGTTCACCGACTGGACTGCGCCGAACGTGAGTGTGGAAAATGGCGACATTGACGTCAACCTGTTCCAGCACAAGCCGTTTCTTGACAATGCCAACCGCGAGGGCGGTTTCCATCTGGTGCCGTATGCGCCCGCCATCATCAATAACATCGGGCTCTATTCGAAGAAGCACACGGCAATCGATCAGATTCCGGACGGCGGCACGGTGGCGATTGCCAATGACCCGATTAACGGTGCGCGCGGATTGCTGCTGTTGCAAAAAGCGCAGCTGATAACGTTAAAACCGGGCAGCGGGCTGAAATCCACCGTGGATGATATCGCCAGCAATCCCAAACACCTGAAAATCATCGAAGTGGAGGCGGTGCAGCTGTCGCGCTCGCTGGATGAGGTCGACCTGGCGCAGGGGTATCCGCACTATCTGCGTTTGTCGAAGACCATCGACCCCAACAAGGCCCTGTTATTTGATGGCCTTGAGCATCCGGAATATGTGATTCAGTTCGTGATTCGTGACGGACATCAGGACGATCCGCGACTCAAAAAGTTTGTTGATATCTATCAGCACTCGCCGGTGGTGCGCGCGAAGCTGGATGAGTTCTACGGCAAGCTGTATCAGCCGGGCTGGAGCCAGTAATCATGGTCAGCCTGACTCTTCCTGGCGAGCAGGCGGAGCTGCACACGACGCCGCCGGTCGCGGGCCGTGCGCATGTGCAGATCCGCGGACTGAGCAAACGCTATGACGGCCAGTCGCAGGATGCGCTGAAGCACATCGACCTGCAGGTTAAACGCGGCGAGATTTTTGGAATCATTGGCCGCAGCGGCGCGGGCAAATCGACGCTGATCCGCTGTCTGAACCGGCTGGAAAATCCGACGCAGGGTGCGGTGGTGATTGATGGTATCGATCTCAGTTCACTGAGCGCCAGCCAGCTGGTGCAGTGGCGGCGCCGCACCGGCATGATTTTCCAGCACTTCAATTTACTGTCCGCTAAAACGGTGCGGCAAAACATTGAGCTGCCGATGAAGGTGTCCGGCATACCGGCGGCGCAACGGCGGCAAAAAGTGGATGAGCTGCTGGCGCTGGTTGGGCTGGAAGCGCGCCAGCATGCCTGGCCGGCGCAACTCTCTGGCGGGCAGAAGCAGCGCGTCGGCATTGCGCGCGCGCTGGTGCACGATCCGGAACTGCTGCTGTGCGACGAGGCAACCTCGGCGCTGGATCCGGAAACCACGCGCGCCATCCTCGCGCTGCTGAAAAAAATCAATCAGCAGCGTCATATCACTATTGTGCTGATCACCCATGAGATGGACGTGGTGCACGACCTGTGTCACCAGGTGGCGGTGATCGATCAGGGTGAAATCATTGAGCGCGGTCCGGTGTGGCAGGTGTACAGCGATCCGCAGCATGAGACGACGCGGCAGTTGCTTAATCCGCAATTCGGCGCGCTGCCGGAGGCCATCCAGCCGTTGCTGACGCCGCAACGTCAGGACGTGGACTCGCGTTTGCTGGTGCGGCTGCGCTACAGCGGGCAGGGCGCGCAACCGGATCTGGCGGCGATCAGCGCACAGGTCAGCGGCGAGCTGACACTACTGTATAGTGCGGTTGAATGGGTCGATCGCAAACCCACCGGCCAGCTGTTGCTGCTGCTGGATGTCCGGCACGACGCGCCGGCAGCCCTTACCGCGCTTCATCCGCTGGCGGACCAACTGGAGGTTGCAGGTTATGTCACTGGCTATTGATCGTTTATGGCAGGGGTTGCTGGATACGCTGCTGATGGTCGGCGTGTCGTCGCTGCTGGCACTGCTGATCGGTTTACCGATGGCGGTGATTCTGGTGGTGACCGGGCGCGGCGATCTGTTCCCCAATCCGCTGCTCAACCGGCTGCTGGGCTGGCTGGTGAACCTGTTTCGCTCGATTCCGTTTTTGATTCTGATGGTGGCGCTGATCCCGTTTACCCGCTGGATTGTCGGCACCACCTACGGCGTCTGGGCGGCCGTGGTGCCGCTGACGCTGGCAGCGACGCCGTTTTTTGCCCGCATCGCGGAGGTGAGTCTGCGCGAAGTGGACAAAGGGCTGACGGAAGCGGCGCAGGCGATGGGCTTTCAGCGCTGGCATATTGTCTGGCACGTGCTGCTGCCGGAAGCGCGGCCTGGCATCGTCAGCGGTTTTACCATTACGCTGGTAACGATGATTAATGCCTCGGCGATGGCCGGTGCGATTGGCGCCGGCGGGCTGGGCGATCTGGCTTATCGTTACGGCTACCAGCGTTTCGATATGCAGGTCATGCTCACGGTGATCGTGGTGCTGGTGGCACTGGTCACGCTGCTGCAGCTGTGTGGCGACCGGCTGTCGCGCCGGCTGAACCATCGCTAAAGGCGTTTCAGCTGATCTGCAGGCCGTCAAGCGCCGCCAGCAGCGCGTCGACCTTCGGCAGCAGCTGTTTGCGGCGCGGCCAAATCACCGACAGCGGCAGACCGTCCGGCTGCTGCTGCGGCACAATCACTTCCAGCGCGCCGCTCGCCAGCGCGTCACGCACCAGCCATGACGGCATCTGCGCCACCCCGAGTCCAGCGCACAGCGCCTGCATTTGTGCATCCACGTCACCCAGCGCCATGCGAGAAGGCACCTGACGCCAGTGCGGATGTCCATCCTCCGTGGTAAACAGCCACGGCTTGGTACTGCCGTCAACGCGCTCATACAGAATCGCCCGATGCCGCAGCAACTCACTCTCGCTGGTCGGTCTGCCTGCGCGCGCCAGATAGTCCGGCGCGGCGCAAAACACCATACGCTCGCGGCCCATCGCCCGGCAGCCGAGCGAGGCGGGCAGATCCGGCGAACCGCCGATGCGCACCGCGACATCAATGCCCTCATCAAACAGATCAATAAAGCGATCCGAGAAAGTCAGGCTAAGTTCCACATCCGGATGCTGCTGACAGAACGGAATCAGCAGCGGCATCACGCCGAGCCGGCCATAGGTATTCGGCACCGCCAGCCGCAATCGCCCGGAAGGAATGGTGCGCTGCGCCGCCAGTACCGCTTCGGCTTCCGCCAGCTCCTCCATAATGCGCAGGCAGGTCTGATAATAGGCGCTGCCGGCGTCGGTGAGCGTCAGGCTGCGGGTGGTGCGCTCCAGCAGGCGAGAGCCGAGCCGCGCTTCCAGCCGCGTCACGCTTTTGCTGATGGCGGAACCGGTCAGGTGCAGACGCTCAGCGGCAGCGGCAAAACTGCCGCTTTCAACACTGGCGACAAAAGGAACGATGTCTTTCAGACGCTGATCGTGCATGTATTAGTGAATCCAGTTCAGGAATGATGTGAATTAATGCCACGGCTAAGAATTTAATTCTCTATTACGCTAAGGATAACTGCAACAGAGGAGATTCGACATGCAAAAACAGGCGTTAATCGTGGGGATCAGCGGGGTTATCGGTCGTGCGCTGGCGGAAAGGCTGCAAAGCGAGGGCTGGCAGGTAACCGGTTTGTCGCGTGGACGCGGTGCCATTCCCGAGGGCTGCCGCAGTCTGACGGCCGATCTGACCGATGCAGAAGCGGTGCGCAATGCGCTGGCACAGGAAAAACCGGATGCGCTGTTCTTTAGCGTCTGGTCACGCCAGGCGAATGAAAAAGAGAACATTCGCGTCAACGGCGGCATGGTGCATAACGTCATTGCCGCGCTTGGCGAGCGGCTGAACGGCGCGCATGTGGCACTGGTGACCGGGCTGAAGCATTATCTTGGTCCGTTCGAAGCGTATGGCAAAGGTGCGGTGCCGGTGACGCCGTTCCGCGAAGAACAGGGACGTCAGCCGGTCGATAACTTTTACTATGCGCAGGAAGATGAAGTGTTTGCCGGCGCAGAGCAATATGGCTACAGCTGGAGCGTGCACCGTCCGCACACCATCATCGGTTATGCATTGGGTAACGCCATGAACATGGGGCAGACGCTGGCTGTTTACGCCACGCTGTGCCGTGAAAAAGGCTGGCCGTTCATCTTTCCCGGCTCGCCGCAGCAGTGGAACGGTCTGGCCGATGTCACCGAAGCCGGTTTACTGGCGGAACAGCTGCTGTGGGCGACCCGTGCTGAAGGGGCTGCCAATCAGGATTTCAACGCGGTTAACGGCGATGTGTTCCGCTGGAACTGGCTATGGCCGCGTCTGGCAGACTATTTCGGTATTGAAGCTGCAGACTATCCGGCGCAGATGATGCCGCTGGAAGGACGCATGCAGGAAGCCGCAGCGGCCTGGCGTGAGATCGCTGCGCGCTATCAGCTGCGTGAAGCGGACATCGATAAACTGGCGTCGTGGTGGCACACCGATGCGGATTTGGGACGGCCGATGGAGGCGTTTACCGATATGAGCAAGAGCCGTAAAGCCGGCTTTACCGGCTATCGCGCCACGCTGGATTCCTTCACCCAGCTGTTCGACCGGCTGCGTGCGGAGCGCATCATTCCCTGATAGCGTCACTGGCCGGCCTCGTCAGGCGATCTGCACCCAGCGCCGGCCAAGCAATACGGTCAGCACGATGATGCTCACAATGGCCGCCAGGTGCTGCAGCAAATCCAGCGCATGCAGGTGCACCGGATGACAGAACGCCAGCAGGCTTACCGCCATGCAGGCGACGCCCAGGCCCGCCATGGCCAGACTGCGGGCCGGATAGAGTGTTCGCGTCCGGCGCAGACTGATGATGGTCAGCAGCAGCATCGGCAGACTCACCACCAGCAGGAAAACAAAGCACGGCAGCGTGTCGTGCTGCTGCAGCGGCGTGGCCGTTTGCAGCAGACTGCTGGCGCTCAATCCCAGCCACAGCAGGCCCGGCGGCAACAGCAGCTTTGCGCTGATGCCGCGCCGCCCTGCAATGCTGAGTTCAAAGGCGCTGCGCATCGCCAGCAGCCCGAGGATAAAGGCCAGCATCAGTTGCAGCGCGGCCTGCATCGCGCCGGTCTGCGACCAGTCGGTCAGGGTGCGCGGCACCAGCAAACTGGCCGCGATGCCCGCCGGTAGCGCCAGCGCCAGCCAGCCCAGCACGCGTTTTCCGGTCGCCGGCGGGCGTTTCACCGGGCGCAGATCGCGCCCCAGTTTTTCAATCAGCAAATGATGGTCAGTCATGGTTTGCTCCAAAGCGGCGCAGATTGATGAGCGCGCGGTGCAACAGCGATTTCACGGCCGAAACGCTCAGATTATGGTGTGCCGCCGCCTCGTTCAGGCTCATTTCATGCAAATGAACATGTTCAACGATTTCACGCTGACGCAGCGGCAGCTGGCTGAGATAGCCCGCCAGCTCCTGCCGGGTGTCCAGCTGCTGCTGTTCTGCCGTGCTGGCGGGATCGGCGGCCTGAGCGTCGTCAAGCGCGCAGTGCAGCTGGCGGCTGCGGCGGCGCAGGGCATCAATGGCGCGCGCCGAGACTATCGCCGTCAGCCAGGGCAGAAAAGGGTAAGCGGGATCGTAGGTATGGCGCACGCGATGCAGCGTGAGCAGCACATCCTGAATCACATCTTCCGTTAAGGCTTCATCGCTCAGCCTGCGCCGCACCTGCGCGCGTATCACCGGCACCAGCGCCCGCAGCAGCCGGGTGTAGGCACACTGATCCCCGGCCTGCGCGCGTTCCATCAGTCCGGGCCAGTTTTCACGTGCGCTATCGCCTGTGTGCATACGCTGCCTTGTTGCCGTTACGTCTTCTTCGCTGCCGCCTGGTTTAACGCATCCACTACGATGCCGGGTGTCAGCACCTGCGGCAGTACTTTCGGTGGTCCGCCATCAGCCGGATACACCAGGTACATTGGTAAACCGCCCTGACCAAACTCACTCATCACGTCATCAACGTCCGGGTTAAATTTAGTCGAGTCTGCCACCATGTACAGCGTACCGGTTTTCGCCAGTGCGGTTTTCACCGCCTGGGTCGACAGCGAGGTCTTCTCGTTCACCTGACAGGTGATGCACCATGATGCGGTAAAATCGACAAAAATCGCTTTGCCATGCCCGCGCTGAGCGGCCACCGCCTGCGGCGTCCACGTCTGTTTGCTGACCTGCGCCTGTATATCGCCTTGCAGCGCCGCGCCTGGCTTGATCAGCCCCGGCAGCGGCGCGATCACCGCAATCAGCAATATCGCCGTGACGCTGAACAGCGCTTTGTGCCCTTTTCCGGCAAAGCGGCGCTGCTGCGCCATGCCATACAGCCAGCCGGCAAACGCCAGCACCACCGAGGCGGCCAGCACAACAGCCAGCGCGCTACTGCCCGCCTGCTGGTCCAGAATCCATACCAGCCAGGCCCAGGCACCGAGCATGGGAAAGGCCAGCCCGCGCTTAAGGATATCCATCCAGACGCCAGGACGCGGTAAAAATCGCGCCAGCGGTGGGAACAGCGACAGCAGGGTAAACGGCGCGGCAAAGCCGAGCGCCAGCGCAAAGAAAATGACCAGCGCAACCGCAGGGGGCTGCACCAGCGCGTAGCCGATGGCGCTGGCCATAAAGGGCGCGGCACAGGGCGTGGCTACGATGATCGCCAGTGCCCCGGTCAGCGCGGAACGCAAAAAAGCGCCGCGCTGGATGTCGATGGCCCCGACGCGCTGCACCGTCAGCCCCACCTCAAAGACGCCAAGCAGGTTAAGCGCGGCAGCGAGAATCACCAGGGACAGCAGGGCGATCACCAGCGGTGACTGCAGCTGAAAGCCCCAGCCGACCGCGGCGCCACCCGCGCGTGCGGCCAGCAGAATGCCAGCCAGCGCCATCATGGTCACCAGCACGCCGAGCAGGAATCCCAGGCCTTCACGGCGCGCGCTGGCAGCCTGGCTTTGATGGCGCAACAGGCCAAGCGCTTTCAGCGAAATCACCGGAAAGACGCACGGCATGAGGTTGAGGATGATGCCGCCCAAAAAGGCGGCCAGCATCGCGGTTAACATGGCTGGCCTCTCACTTACTGCGCTTGCGGATGCGCAGCGTCATACTCTTTCACCGCCGCCAGCGCTTTTTCGATGTGGGTATCCGGGTTTCTGTCGGTATAGCTCAGCAGAATATTGCCGTTGGGGGCAATCACATAAGAGGTGCGGTCAGACAGCGTTTTGCCTTTTATCTGCATCAGCGTTTTATATTCGGCGGCCACTTTGGCGCCCGGATCGGCAGCCACGGCGAATTTGTCACGGCACTCCAGCTTAGAAAAATCGCTGATCTGCTCGGTGTTACCGGCAGTGACGCCAATCACCGTGGCGCCCATTTTTTTGAAATCATCCGTGGCTTCGGCGAAGTCGTGCGCCTCGATGGTACAACCCGCGCTGAAGGCCGCCGGGAAGAAGTAGAGCACCACCGGCCCTTTTTGCAGCGCCTGCTGCAGCGAGAAAGTGAGCGGCTTACCGGCCAGCGCGCCCTGAAGTTCAAAGTCAGGTGCTTTGGCCCCGACGGGCAGCGCCGCGCCAGCAGCGAAGGCGGCGAGGCTCAGCGTGGTGCCGAGGGTGAGGGTAGCGATGAGATGCCTGATAGTTGTCATGATCTGCTCCTGCGGTGAAAGAGGTCCGGTTAGGGGTGTTCAGCCAGACAGTTCGCCGCAGTCGGTAAAAAGTTGCGCGGAGGGCAAAAAAAAGCAGGGCAGATCCCTTTTTCCCGTCTCGTTTATTTATTCTTTGCGTGAAATCCTTACAATAATCGCCTGATGTTTTTTTAGGTTTTAGATATGTCTTCAACGTCTTGCGATAAACAGCACAGTGAAACCCAGCAGCTGCTGGCCTCCCTTGAACAGCACATTGCCGAGCCGCCACCCCGGGTGCAGCCGGTGCCGGAAGATTTCTGGCAGCAGCTGGAGACGCTGACCCACGGCGACGACGCCTGACTCAGTTGCGCGGCTGTATACCGTGGCACACCATGCTCAGGGTGTGCTGCAGAATCATTTCGGTATCAAAGCCCGGCTCGTGGGCAAAGCGGGTAAAGGGCACCAGTACCATGCTGAGAATTGAGGTCATCAGCACATCGACATTCAGCTGGTTGTTCAGTAATCCCTGCTGCTGCCATTGAATCAGCAACGCGCGAATCCGTTCGCGTCCGGCATGACCGTGACGCTGTTTCAGCGTGCCGCCCAGCCCCTGACCACTGGCGACTTCCTGCAGCCACAGCGGTGCGAACCAGTCATGACTCAGCACGATATCCGCGAACTCTTTAATAAACCCGCTGATCGCAGCGACAGGGTCACTACTCTCTTCGACAAAATGCGCTTCCAGCCGTTGCCGTAACGGCACAAAGCGTTCCGCGACCACGGTATCCAGCAGTGACTCGCGCGACTGAAAATAGTAATTCAGCATGGCCGGGCTGACGCCAGCTTTACGGGCTATGGCGTTGAGCGAGGTTTCCGCGATGCCGTTTTGCGCATACAGCGCGAGCGTGATGTCCAGCAGATGTTCGCGCTGCTGGGCATTGATTGCGCCGCCGCGTGGACGGCCCGGCCGGCGGGGTTTATCAGAAGGCGCTGTCTCGCTCTCCATCACTTTTTGTGCGGTCATCTTTACGTACTCACGGGTTTCGTGTCAGACTTCGGTTAATATTAATTGTGCATTTAATTAATTTCAAACGGTGTCGTTATGAAACCTCAATCTATCACATCGCAGCGCGACAGCGGGGCAACCAGCCCGCCTTCCATTCGCCTGCTGATGGGCGCGCTGATGCTGGTGATGCTGCTGTCCGCGCTTGATCAGACCATTGTCTCGACCGCGCTGCCGACTATCGTCGGCGAACTGGGCGGGCTGGATCGCCTGTCGTGGATCGTCACTGCTTACATGCTGGCCTCAACCCTGGTTGTGCCGCTGTACGGCAAATTTGGCGATCTGTTTGGCCGCCGAACGGTGCTGCAAATCTCGGTGGTGCTGTTTTTGCTGGGCTCGGCGCTGTGCGGGCTGGCGCAAAACATGCCGCAGCTGATCTTTACCCGTGCGCTGCAGGGACTGGGCGGCGGCGGATTAATGGTGGTGAGCATGGCGGCGGTCGCGGATGTCATTCCGCCCGCCGATCGCGGCCGGTACCAGGGCCTGTTTGGCGGCGTGTTTGGTCTGGCGACGGTGATTGGGCCGCTGCTGGGCGGTTTTATCGTGCAGCACATGTCCTGGCGCTGGATTTTCTACATTAACCTGCCGCTCGGCCTGCTGGCGCTGCTGATCATTAATGCAGTGTTTAAAGCGGATAGCCGACGCAAACCCCATGAAATCGATTATCCGGGTGCGGTGTTTCTCAGCCTGGCGCTGGTGGGCGTGACGCTGTTTACCAGTGAAGGCGGCACGCTGCGCGAATGGTCAGATCCCCAGCTATGGTGCATTCTGGCCATGGGGCTGGTTGGCGTGTTGGGATTTATCTATGAGGAGCGACGCGCGTGGGAACCGATCATTCCACTCGATCTGTTCCGCAATCGCAGTTTTTCCCTCGCCAGTCTGATGGCGTTTATTATCGGCATGGCGCTGTTTGGCAGCGTGACGTTTTTGCCGCTTTATCTGCAGGTGGTAAAAAACGCCACGCCCACCGAGGCCGGACTACAGCTGTTACCGCTGATGGGCGGGCTGCTGGTCACCTCGATCATTAGTGGTCGCATGATTAGCCGCAGCGGGAAATACCGTTTGTTCCCCATCGCCGGGACGCTACTGGCCACAACCGGGATGGCGCTGATGACCACGCTGACGCTGGATGCGCCGCTCTGGCACATTTATGTGTTCTCCAGCGTGCTCGGCATGGGAATGGGCATGACTATGCAGGTGCTGGTGCTGGCGGTGCAAAATGCGGTGACGCCCGATCGCATCGGCGTAGCGACCTCATCGGTTACGCTGTTTCGCTCGGTGGGCGGTTCGATCGGCGTTGCGCTGTTTGGCGCTGTGTTCAGTCACGTGCTGAAATCCGGAGCGACCCGACTGATAGAGCAGGGTAATGTGCTGCCGCCTTCGCTGGATCCGGTCGCCGTGAACCATTTGCCTGCAGCGCTGCGTCAGGCTTATTTGCTGGTGTTCAGTGATGCGGTGCATGCCGCATTTCAGATGGCCGCCGGCGTTATGCTGCTGGCGTTTATACTTTCGCTGCTGCTGCCGGAGTCGCCGCTGCGCGATAACGTGCGCAAATAAGCTTTCCGGTTATTTCGCAGCAGGTCCGTCGGTCAGGCTGCGGAATAAAATTTAAACGCAATTTGCCGGATAAATATGCGCTGTCGGCGCAAAGCAGCAAAAGATATAGATTTTTATCCTAAATACATAGCGTTACCTTTCTGTAAACTTAGGTAAAAATAGTGAAGACAGCGAGAATTCGGGCGGAGACGCTTTATTTCTGCAACTTCTTTACGGTATAAATCTGCTATCCCTGTTATCCACTGTGAAACGTCACCCTATGATTGCTACTGCGGCCCGCAACCTGATTGCCTGCCTGATGTTATTAACCCTGGCTGGCTGCTCGTCTCACTCCTCGCCAGCACCGGAGCAGGAAAGTGTTGATACCTCGCAGGACGGTGGTAAACAGCCCGATTTAATTCCGGTAATAGCCGCTTTGCACGATCAAATGCATTCGTGGGAAGGCACCAAATATCAGTGGGGCGGGACGCAATTATCCGGTGTTGACTGTTCCGGATTTGTCTGGCGCACCTTAAAAGATCGTTTCAATATTCCCATGGATCGCGTCACAACGCGTGAACTGATTGCCATGGGCAAGCCGGTCGATCAGGCGCATTTACAGCCAGGCGACTTAGTGTTCTTCCGCATTAAGCATGAACTGCACGTCGGCTTTTACGACACCGATCGCCAGTTCCTGCATGCCTCAGTGAGCCAGGGCGTGATGCGCTCGTCACTGAATAATCCGTACTGGAAATCGGTATATTTAGAAGCCAGAAGACTCCCGCGCGAGCAAAATTCGCAGATCAGTTTCAATTATAAAAATAAAGTCTGAAGTCAGACATCTCTCCACAAAGCCGCGGCGCGAGGTTTTCGCGCCCGCACTCAGACCCATCCTGCCGTCAACCATCCGTCTCCTGTTTCAGTGGCAATTCGCCTTCAACATGATGGCTGCTTTAACGCTCTGTGCCGCTATATGGGCATTGAAATCTAATCAAACTATTGATTATAAATGAATAGATTAAATATCATGCATTAACAATTAGTGCGATCATAGTATTCGCACTAATTATCAATTTTGTAATAGTAAACATGGTTATTATTATCCTCATCGAAGGCGCAGCGCCTTCTCATCAAACGCTAAGGAATATGACCATGAAAGCTATCAAAACACTGACCATTGCCGCCGCCGCCGCGCTTTCCCTAATGTCTGCTGCCAGCTTCGCGCAAACCGTTTCAGCCACCTCCACCACACTGGATGGTGCCGAAGCGAAAATTGCCGCTCAGGCTCAGCAGCAGGGTGCGCAATATAAAATTCTGGAAGCCAGCACCAACAACCTGGTGCATATGACCGCTGAACTCTACAAATAACGGATGGTTGCACAGGGATGTGCCAGAACGGGTCGCCTGACGGGCGGCCTTTTTTGTCGTGCAGTCAGGCTCGCAGCGTATCAAGCATTCTGGCGATATTGCTGAATTTGCAGCGCAGACTGTCTGGCAGGAGAACGCAATATGCTGAACAACGTGGATATCAACCGGCAGGCGCTGGCTTTTGCAGATGCATTACGCACGCAACGCCATGCTCACGTTCCGGTGATTCGTTTTGCCCACTGGCCGCAATTTATCGCGACGGTGCGCGCTGAGCTGGCGCAACCAGGCAATCAGAAATAATTAGCACGATCACTATAACCGCACTAATTATCAATTGCAGTATAGTAACCTGAGTTATTATTAGTTCCATCGAAGGCACACAGCCTTCAGCCACAACCATTAAGGAATAAGACCATGAAAACCATTAAAGCTATGTCAATCGCCGCTGTTGCCGCTCTTTCACTGATGTCAGCTGCCAGCTTTGCCCAGAGCGTAACCGTGACTTCCTCTACGCTGGACGGTGCAGAAGCTAAAATCGCCGCGCAGGCGCAACAGCAGGGCGCTCAGTATAAAATTACTGAAGCCAACACCAACAACCGCGTGCACATGACGGCTGAACTGTATAACTAAGTTCAGACTGGTTCACTGCGTTAAGGCCGCCTTCGGGCGGCTTTGCTGTTTCCGGCCCGGCTGAAAGCTATCAAAAGCATCAGGCTGGCGTTCGAAATTTGACCAATCCTGCTCAGCGGGCGCAACAGGCGGAGCCCAGGCGTTTATCCACAGGATAAGCCAGCCTCTTTGCACGTCAGTTGTGGATAACTGCTTTAATATCAAACCGTCAGGCGATAAACGCTGAGTGGATTTCCCGACTTACCCGTCGGTTATTTTGTCAGAAATGAATCCGGTTGCGGCTAAATAAACGCGAAGCGGGTGAGTTTATTTCACCATTTCAAAACACATTACGTTTGCGTAATCTGCACCGTTATTTTTTCTGGTCGTCGTCAAAATGGCGAGAGGGAATCAGATTTTTCTCTTTATTAACCGGCGTTCTTTTCGACCGGCCTTTGTCCAGCAGGCAGTCGCGGCAACAGGCTATTTGCGGATGGTGGATACGCGCTACCGTCAGCGCCTGATGCACGGTATACAAAGAGCCGATAAAGCGCTTTTCTTCTTCAAATTCCAGTACGTAACAGCCTTTTTTATGCAATACCCAGCCGGCGTCCGGATCGTGACATAAATAAAAATAGTGCGGTTCTAACATAACTTACTCTCGGGCGAGTGATAGCCATCGAATAGATAATCGGTGATGTGTCTAAATTAGAGACGCGTTCAGTCTACGCCGATGATGACCTGCGGGGCTAATTGATTTAATGACTTTCGGATTAGACCTGAAATGACCGGACCAGCATGAATAACGTGCCGGTCCGGTTGCTGATTTTATTCGCTGGCGAGCGCGGCGACCGGATCCATTCGTGCGGCTTTGCGCGCGGGCAGATAACCAAATATCATGCCGATAATGGTTGAGCAGGCAAACGCTGCGCCAGCCGATTGCCACGAGTAAATGGCGGTCAGCACGCCGCCAGCCAGTAGTGAAATGACCGGACCTATCACCAGAGACAGCGCCACGCCGAGCGATCCGCCCACCAGGCACACCAGCACGGCTTCAATCATAAATTGCTGCATAATGTCGCCGCGTCGCGCACCCACCGCCATGCGCACACCAATCTCGTGGGTGCGTTCGGTCACCGACACCAGCATGATGTTCATTACGCCAATACTGCCGATCATTAGCGCAATCGAAGCCACCAGTAAAATCAGCAGCGTCAGCGTGGCCGCCGCACCTTCTATCGCTTTACGATACTTGTCCCGGTTGAACATCAGGAAATCTTTGGTGCCGTGGCGCGCCGTCAGCAACTGGGTGAGCGATTCCACCGCCGCGCCGCTCACCACATCGTCTTTGAGTTTAATACTGATGCTGGTCAGCGCGGTCTGGCCGCTGATGCGATACATCACCGTGCTCCACGGCAGCCAGACGCTGAGGCGGTTGGGCGACAGACCATCTTCATTATTGGCCACGCCAATAACCCGCACCGGCACCGATCCCAGCACAATCATTTTGCCAATCGGGCTCGGGCCCTGTTCGCCAAATAATTTATTGCGCGTGTTGATATCAATAATGATTTCCTGGCGCGCGTGCCGCTCATCGCTGAAGTTGCTGCCTTCCACCAGCTTAATGCCCTGGATGCGAAAATAGTCGACGCCTACGCCGGAAACTGAAGTTTTGGAGGCGTTGGCCAGGTAGCGAATGGGCTGCGTGGCGATGATTTCCGGACTGACGGCGGCGACAAACTGCTGGCGCGCAATCACATCGGCATCGGCCATCACCAGGGTTTGTACCGGGTGCGCATCATCCTCGACATAATCGCCCCCGGCATAGATAGAAACCACATTGGTACCCAGTCCGGAAATGCTCTCCAGCGTTTTTTCCCGCGCGCCCTGGCCCAGCGCCACCACGGTGACGACGGCGGCAATGCCAAAGATAATGCCGGTCATAGTCAGTGCGGTGCGCAGGCGGTGGGCGTTCATGGCATTCAGCGCCATGCGCAATGATTCGCGCAGCCGGTCAAGCAGACCGCGGAATCTGCTTTGCCGCTTGCGTGGCGCGGGCGTAAAGCGTGTTTTTGCGGCCGTGGCAGCGCTGCCGCTGTCGGCAAAAATCTCGCCGTCCTGAATTTCAATGATGCGTTCTGCGTGCTGCGCCACTTTCATATCGTGGGTAACGATAATCACCGTGTGACCTTCGCGGTTCAGTTCGCTGAGGATGCGCAGCACTTCTTCACCGGAGTGCGAATCGAGCGCGCCGGTGGGCTCATCGGCGAGGATAATTTCGGCACCGTTGATCAGTGCACGCGCAATACTGACACGCTGCTGCTGGCCGCCCGATAGCTCGCCCGGCTTATGCTGTTCGCGCCCCTGTAATCCGAGCCGTGCCAGCAGCTGTGCGGCGCGCTGACGGCGTGCGGTGCCGGATAAGTTGGCATAAATCGCCGGTATTTCAACATTGCTCAGCGCGCTGAGATCCGGCATCAGGTGATAGCGCTGAAAGATGAAGCCGATGTGCTCGCGCCGCACTTGCGCCAGCGCATCGGGCGAGAGCGTGGCGGTATTTTTGCCGCCAATCAGGTAATCACCGCTGTCCGGCGCATCAAGGCAGCCAAGAATGTTCAGCAGCGTGGATTTGCCTGAGCCCGAGGGCCCGATGATCGCCACCATTTCGCCGCTGGCAATCTGCAGATTAATGTTTTTCAGCACCTGCAGGGATTGCGAACCATTGACGTAGCTGCGCTGAATGTTGTGCAGTTCGATGATATTCACATCACCACCTTGTCCGCGCCCGGCTGCTGCGTGGCAAGGATCACTTTTTCCCCTAAGCGCAGCCCGCTCAGCACCTGAATGTCAACGCTGTCGCTGATGCCGGTGGTGATGTAGCGCTTCTCTGGCTGATTATTTTGATTCGCGACGTCGACGTAAGTGCGACCATCGCTGGCCTTTTTCGTGGCCTGCACCGGCACCAGCAGCGCGTTTTTCGCCTGGTCACGCAGCAGATTAACCTGCGCCGTCATGGAGATGCGCAGCGCATTATCCGGGTTCGGCACATCAAGCAGGGCGTTGTAATAGACCGCCGCGTTCGTGCTGCTCACGGTATTGCTTTCGCTGTTACCCATCAGTGCATCATCTTTCATCACCGACTCAGGGGCCAGTTCGATGCTGCGCAGCGTGGCGTTGTAGCGTTTATCCGGATTGGCGAAAGTGGTAAACCACGCCTGCTGGCCGGGCTGAATATTGGTAATGTCCGCCTCGGAGATTTGCACTTTGATGGTCATGGTGCCGAGCTGCGCCAGTTTGGCGATGGTCGGGGCGCTCTGTACGGCGTTTACGGTCTGGCCCTGCTTCGTGACGATCGCCACCACCGTGCCGTCAATCGGTGCCATGATGCGCGTGTAGCCGAGATCGAGTTGCTTTTTATCCACTTCGATCTGCGCCTGAATCACCCGCGCCTGCTGCGCCGTCAGCTCTGCCTGGGCGATGCGCCACGCTTCGGCGGCGGTATCAAAATCCTGGCGGGAAACGGCATTGGTTTTAACCATCTGTTGCAGGCGCTGAAACTGTGCCTGCTGGCGTACCAGCGTAGCCTGACGGGTCTGTAAATCCGCCTGCGCCACGCTCAGCGCCGCCTGCGCATTACGCAGATCGCTGCGCTGCGGCTGATCATCGATCTCCGCGATCAGTTGTCCCTTGCGCACGTTGTCGCCGGCTTTGATATACAGCTTTTTCACCTGACCGGAGACCTGCGCACCGACGTTAACGCGCTCAATCGCGTCCATTTTGCCGGTAGCGGCAATCACGTTTTCGATGTCGCCCTGGCGCACCGCGGCGGTCATCAGCGGATTGGGTTTACTGCGTGACGCCGAATATGCCCAGAGAACCAGAATCATCACCAGCGCGGTCAGCGCGGCAAACAGCCATTTTTTCGTCATTGTGTGCATCATCGTCCCTTAAATTTAGCGAGAATAATAATCACTAAGCGGGACAAACTGGAGAAAAATTCTGCGGAATTTTGTCAGCCGCAGGGGAGTGCGCCATCCCTGGCGCAGGTTGTGGGTTAGCGATACCCCGTCAGTCAATCCGTTCAGAGCAGATTCAGCTGTTGCTTCAGCTGCGCAATCTCCCTGCGCCACTGCTGCTGCTGCGCCGGTTTCTGATGCTTTGCCTTACGCGCTTCGTCCTGCTGCAGCTTTTCTTCCAGCACCAGCAGCGCCTGCAACAGCGCATCTTCATCGCCCGGGCGGTCATCGACGGCAGCAGCGGCAAGCGGGTGATCGACTGGCACATGAGCGGTGGCCAGCCTGGCGGTCACCTGCGGCCAGTCGTGCCACTCGCTCAGCTGCTGCTGTTCAATCAGCCAGAAGCGATTGCAGCTGCTGGCGATCAGGCTGCGGTCGTGAGACACCAGCAGCACCGCGCCGGCGAACTGCTGCAGCGCCTGCGCCAGCTCCTCTTTGCCTGCCATATCCAGATGGTTGGTCGGTTCATCCAGCAGCAGCAGCGAGTAGCGCGCCAGCGTCAGGCCGACAAACAGCAGGCGCGAGCGCTCACCACCGCTGAGGGAGGCAACCTTCTGCTGGTGGCGCAGCCAGGGAAAGCCTGCGCTAATCAGCGCCATTTTGCACTGCTCATCGCTCAGCGCAGCGAAACCGTGCAATGCCGCGCTTAATGTCTGGTCGTCACGCAACTGTTGCAGGCTCTGGTCGTAATAGCCGACGCGGGCGCGCGGATGAAACAGCGGGCTGTCGCCTTGCTGCCAGCTATGCCACAGCTGGCGCAGCAGTGAGGATTTGCCGCAGCCGTTGTGGCCGACAATCGCGATGCGATCGCCACTTTTCACCTGCAGCGCGGGCAGGGAAAAAAGGGTCGGCGCCCCGGCAGCAGGCTGAATCGACATCGGCGGCAGCGCCAGCACGCGATCCGCCTGCAGCGCTTCGCCCTGTAACTGCAGCTGCCACGGACTGCCGGCGCTGAGCGTGGTCTGCGCGGCTTTCAGCCAGTCGATGCGCTTCTCCATCTGTTTTGCTTTACGCGCCAGACCTTCGTTGTCATAGGTCCGGCCCCAGATCGCCAGCCGTTTTGCACTGCTCTCAACCCGGGCGATCTCCTGCTGCTGTGCCTGGTGGCGCTGCGCATCCGCCTCATCCTGCTGTGCCAGCGCCTCGCGGGCGGCCGTGCAGGGCAGACGGAAGACGTGCAGCGTGCGATCGCGCAGGATTGCGCTGCAGTTGGTGACGCGATCCAGCAGCGCGCTGTCGTGGGACACCAGCACAAAGCTGCCCTGCCAGCCGATCAGGAAATTCTCAAGCCACAGCAGGGTCGGCAGGTCGAGATGGTTACCCGGTTCGTCCAGCAACAGTAAATCGGGCTGCAGAATCAGCGCGCGCGCCAGCAACAGCCGCATATGCTGCCCGCCGCTCAGCGTCGCCGCGGTTTGTGACTGCTGCGCTGTGCTGAAACCCAGCGTATGCAGCAGCGCCTCGGCACGCCAGCGCTCGCTACTGCGCTGTGCTGCGGGCAGCCGGGCGATCACGCCATCCAGCAATGAGGCCTCGAGTAATGTTTCCGGCAGAAGTTGTTCAATGCGCGCCAGCAGACAGTGGCTGGCGGGTGTGACGCTGCCGTGACTGGCGGCCAGTTCACCGCTGAGAATTTTCAGCAGGGTACTTTTACCGCTGCCGTTGTCGCCAATCAGGCCGATGCGGTCGCCTTTTTTCAGGCTGAAATCCAGGGAATGAAAAAGCGGGCCAAAGGCATTGTCGAAGCCGACGGCATGTGCGGAAAGGAGTGTGCTCATCTACTTACTCTCAAGTTGCAGGCGCAAAAAAGCCTGACGTCAGAATTTCGCTGACGACAACCCGGTAAGCCGGAGAGAAGGGATTAAATTGTCAGAACTTCGCTCAGGCGGATTATCGCAGCACGAGTGCGGTAAAACCTGAGCGGGTCCAGTCACCATAGAAGTGTGAGTAAACAAACAGTTCACACGACGGCATAGAGTTCCTCCTTAGTTATCAGCAGGTGAATAAGTCAGCCGATAATAGTGGCGGAGTGCGGCTTTTTCCAGCGATTTGTATCGGCGTTGGTATAGTATGGCGTCAGAGTCTGATTGATGTCACAGGAGATTGAATATGTTGATTTATGACGTTTTTGGCCGCCACATTGGTGTTCTGCGCAAGGATGATGGCTGGCAGGTATTTCGCGTCGACGTGACA
>NZ_JASEWO010000020.1:0-38029 GCF_030024295.1 Pantoea sp. Pa-EAmG | reverse complement strand
CAGACATCGAATTGTATCCGGGTCCGCTTTGTAGCAGAAGCGGTCATTGCCAGTGGATCCCCATTCCCGCCTTTTAACTCCTGAGCTTGCTATTTATTGCTTATTCATGCCGATGGCTTTGCTGACACACACACTTCGGTACCGGCCGAAGCAACATGGTTTCGTCTTCATTAAGCTGTCCGAAAATAAACGACGGAGCGGAACATGATTGCAGTACTTTTTGAGGCAGAAGCCCTGCCAGCAGCTCAGGAGCGATATCTTCAGCTCGCTTCTGAGCTGAAACCTCTGTTATCCGACACGCCTGGATTTATTTCCATTGAGCGCTTCCAGAGCCTGACCACGCCCGGCAAGATCCTCTCTTTGTCCTGGTGGGAAGATGAGGATGCTGTCGCCGGGTGGAAACGCAATGTGATGCATCAGGCCGTGCAGCAAGAAGGCAGGCAGTCGATTTTTTCATTCTACAGGATACGGGTAGCCAGCGTATTCCGTGATTACTCTTCTGATAAGGGAACCAATCCGCATGCATGACATTCACGTTATTCTCAAAAATAGCCCGGGCTCGCTGGGTTTACTGGGGAGTGTATTGGGGAAAAACGGTGTGGGTCTTGAAGGAGGTGGCGTATTTACAACACCGGAAGGCGGACATGCGCACTTTCTGGTTGAAGACGGTTATAAAGCGCGCACGGTATTAACTGAAGCCGGTTTTGAAGTCGGCAACCTATGTCGTCCTCTGGTCAGAAAATTAGCGCAGGAACGTCCCGGAGAGCTGGGCGAAATCGCTGACACGCTTGCCCGGAACGGCATCAATATTCTGGTACAGTACAGCGACCACCATAACCGGCTCATTCTCATTACGGATGATGATGTCCGGGCAGCCGAAGTAACCCGAAAATGGGCAGTAGCTTCTGAATGAACCTTGTTAACCAAACGCGCGAAAGTGAGCCGGATAATGTCCTTGAAACATCAATGGCAATGGTGGCATCTGCGCTGGCAGACCCGTCAAGGGTGGCTATTCTGTGCGCGCTGATGGACGGGCGCGCATGGACAGCGACCGAACTTAGCGTAGTGGCTGGCATAGCAGCCTCGACAACCAGCGGGCATCTGAACCGACTCCTCAGCAACGGTCTGGTCATTTGCATGATGCAGGGTCGTCATCGCTATTACAGTCTGGCTGGCCATCCTATCGCCGGATTGCTGGAAAACCTGATGGGGGTTTCCATGGGGACCATTAAGGCCCCCGTTTCCAGTACGCCGCTTCATCTGCGTTATGCACGCACCTGCTATGACCATCTGGCCGGCGAGCTTGCTATCGAAATTTATGACTTTATGCTTAGGGAAAACTGGCTGGAAGCAGAGGGTTCGGGACTGACATCAGCCGGCAAAATCCATTTTGAGAACATGGGCGTTTTACTTAACTCCCGCACACGGCGCAAGCCCTGTTGCCCCTGTCTGGACTGGAGTGAAAGGCGTTTCCACCTCGGCGGTGACGCGAGCTCAGCCCTGTTTACGCTTTTCCTGCAAAAAGAATGGGTAAAGCGTATACAGGGATACCGTGAAGTCAACGTAACCGATTCAGGCCGGGTGGCAATGAATCGGCTGTTTAAGCTGAAAATCAGCTGAATAAACATCAGGTACCGGTCGATGTGATCAGATGACCCGGCATGCCCTCCTTGTGAAAGGTTAAGCGGAGGGCGATACGTTTTCCCGCAGGATGCAGTAACTTACCGTCCGGCCGTGGAAAACAGGTTTACTCCGCTTCAGGTCAGGCGCTTAATCGCCAGAGCTTAAAGGGTTTATTTCTTATCCAGCGACCAGGTCGCGCTGCGCACATCGACTTTCACCGGCAGCAGGCCGACGCGGGTGAAGGTGTCCGCCAGCGCCTGCTGTTCCGCAAACACCTGCGGTGACATGCGTGACGCGCCATAAGGCAGGCGTTGCAGCGTGGTCTGCCAGATGGATTTATCCAGACCGGTAGATTTCGCCAGAATCGCGGCGGCTTCATCCTGATGCTGATTGGCCCAGTCGCTCAGCTTGCTCAACTCGTCAACCACCTGCTTAGCCGTTTGCGGGTGGTTTTCGGCAAACGGGCGGCTGGCAAGATAGAAGGTGTAGTGCGGCACCAGACCTTCGGCGTTGCGCACTTCACGCGCGCCGGCGTTGGCTTCGACCTCAGCCAGATAGGGATCCCAGATCACCCAGGCATCAATTGCGCCCTTCTGGAAGGCGGCGCGCGCATCGGCCGGCGGCAGGTACACCGGCGTGACATCTTTATAGTTCAGCCCGGCATCTTCCAGCGCTTTCACCAGCAGATAATTGACGTCTGAACCCTTGTTCAGGCCAATGCGTTTGCCTTTGAGATCGGCCACGCTTTTGATGGGTGAGTCTTTCGGTACCACAATGGCTTCGGTTTTAGGGTTGGCGGGTGAATGTCCGAGATAAATCAGATCGGCTTTTGCCGCCTGCGCGAAGGCGGGTGGCGCATCGCCGGTGGCGGCCAGATCGATACTGCCCACGTTCAACCCCTCCAGCATTTGCGGGCCGGCGGGGAATTCCACCCAGCGCACCGCAATACCCTCTTTTTTGAAGCTCTCATCCAGCGTGCCGCGATATTTCAGCAGTGCAAAAATGTTGGCTTTCTGATAGCCGATGGTGACGGTTTCCGGGTTGGCGGCAAAGGCGTGCGTTGCGAGCAGGCCGAAGCTGAGTGCCAGTGCGCTCAGGGCAAAACGTTGTGCTTTCATGGGACGTCTCTCGTGGTTTTTCCTCCATCCTGGCAAAGTTGTTATATAACCAATAAATAACTTTTTAATATCGCTTATAACTCTAATTCCAGCTTGCATCAGCATTCACTGTAATGGGCAAGTTGCATAGAGAACCGGATAATTAGCACGGTAATAATTTGTATAACAAATCAAAATGTCAACGCCGCAGGCTTCTGTCAGGATAAGCGATAACGTTGCCTGCTATAGGTTGCTCCCGTTATATGAAGTGGTTTTCCCGAAGCGCCGTGCTGTTCTCTGCCAAAACCTGTCTGGCCGCCTTTCTGGCTTTTTATCTTGCGCTGGAACTCAACCTGGACAAACCCGCCTGGTCACTGACCACCGTGTATGTTGCCTCGCAGCTGTATTCCGCTTCGACGGTGTCCAAATCGGTGTTTCGCTTTTTTGGCACCGTGCTGGGCGGACTGTTTACTCTGTTGATCTATCCGGCTACGGTCCAGTCGCCGATGCTGTTCAGCCTGTGTATTTCACTTTGGGTTGCCGTCTGCCTGTATCTCTCGCTGCACGACCGCACGCCAAAAAGTTACGTCTTCATGCTGGCCGGCTACAGCGCCGCCATTATGGGCTTTCCCGATGTGACCTCGCCCGGCGCCATTACCTATACGGTAATTTCCCGCATTGAGGAAATCACCGTGGCGATTGTCTGCAGCAGCCTGGTGCATCGGCTGATCTTCCCGGTTTCGATGCGTCATCTGCTCGAACAGAGCGTCGGGCTGTGGTATCAGAACGCGCGTAAATTGTGTAGCGAGCTGATGACGGCGATGCCCGCGGCAAAATCGCTGGAGCGCGAGGATATTCTGGTGCAGATGGCCAACTATCCGCTCAACGTCGAAACGTTGATCACCCACTGCGTCTATGAAGGGGATGCCGCGCGGCGGCTGGTGCGACTGGTCAGCGTGCAGTATCAGCATCTGTCGTACCTGATCCCGACGCTCACCGCCATTGAATCGCGGCTGAATCTGCTGGCACAGCAGCAGATCCGCTTTCCCGATTATGTCGCGACGGCCTTTCAGCAATTTTTACAATGGCTGAACGGTGATGCGCAACAGCCGGTGCGCGATCGCCTCACCGGCGCTCAGGAGCAGCTGCAGCAGGCCTGGCGCGCAGGGCAGCTTAACAGTGAAGAGAGCATTTTGCTCATCGGCCTGCTGGAACGGTTACTCAATTTTGTCCGTATTGCCGATGCTTACCACAGCGTCAGCGAGCGCGTCAGTGACTGGACGCCAGCGGTGAAACCGGGCAAGGCGTCACGCGCGCATAAGCATGTCGATAAAGGGCTGTTGCTGCTGTCGTGCTTTACTGCCTTCATCGCTACCTTTGCCAGCTGCCTGTTCTGGATCGGCAGCGGCTGGCGTGATGGTTCAACCGCGCCGATGATGGCGGCGGTGCTATGTTCGTTCTTCGCCGGGCTGGATAGCCCCATCGCACCGATGAAGCTGTTTCTGAAGGGCGTACTGATCTCCATGGCGATCAGCCTGATTTACGTCACGCTGCTGATCCCGCAGGCGGTGACGTTTGAAGCGCTGGTGATTTGCCTCGCGCCGGGATTGTTTGCTTTAGGGCTGGTGATTGCCAATCCGTCCACCAACCTGATCGGTCTCATCGTCGCCACGCAGATCCCCGGTTTGATCGGCATGAGCCACCATTTCAAACCCGATTTGCAGCTTATAGTGAATGCCATGATCTCCACGCTGGTGGGCATTGCTGTTGCGCTGGTGCTGACGCTGCTGATTCGCAACAAACGCCCGGCGTGGACGGCCACGCGTGCGCTTCGCAAAGGCATTCGCGATCTGCTGCAGTTTATTACCGCGCTGCGCATGAACACCGCCACGCTGACGGCGCGGCAGCAATTTGTCGCACGCACGCTGGACAGGGTAAACGTGATTCTGCCGCGTAAACGCGTCGATCCGGCACCGGAACTGGTGGCGGGCGGCAACCTGATTGCGGAAGCCTGGCTCGGGGCTAACTGCTATGACTATTACACCCGTCATCGGCACCTGCTGCTGGCGAACCAGATAGAAAGCGCAGCCATGTTTCACGAGCTGAGTCAGTTTCTTAAGCAGCGGCTGAAAACGCTGGACAGCACGCCATCGCCGGCGCTGCTGCATGAGCTTGATGTGTTGCTGCTACGGCTGGAGGCGGCGGCGCAGCAGGAAAATGCGCTGTTTGCGCCGCTGTTTCATCTGTTTAATATCCGTTTGTCGCTCTTTCCTGGCGCGCGCTGGCCGCAGCCGCTGGCAGAGCAAAACCGCACATAGTGTGATTAAGATCGCACTTTTTGTTAGGTCGGTAATAATAACAATGGTTACTATAACTCCTATGCAGAGCATTCAGCTCTGACCCAAACATTGAAGGAATATGACCATGAAAAACGTAAAAACTCTGACCATCGCTGCTGTTGCTGCTCTTTCTATGATCTCTTTCGGTAGCTTCGCCGCTGAAAGCATCTCCGTTCACGGCAGCACCCTGGATAGCGCTGAAGCCCAGGTTGCCGCTCAGGCTAAAGCGAGTGGTGCAGACAGCTACAAAATCACCAGCGCCCGCGCAGACAACGGCGTGGACATGACTGCTGAGCTGTACAAATAATAACAATCCCTTTCTCCGTTAACGTGCTTAGCCCGGGTTAGCCCGGGCTTTTTTGTGCCTGCGATGCGGTTCAGCGCCGCGACGCTTTCATGCCTTCATTGAATACCGTACAGTGCCAGACGAGCTAATTTCCGTGGGGAACGGTAACTGATGAAAATGATTGGCCTGATTGGCGGCATGAGCTGGGAATCCACCGCGCTCTATTACCGCATCATCAATGAACAGGTAAAGCAACAGCTGGGCGGACTGCACTCGGCGCGCAGCCTGATGTACAGCGTCGATTTTCAGCAGATTGAGAAATTGCAGGTCGCCGGTGAATGGCAGCAGGCCGGTGAAATCCTGGCCGAAGCCGCCCGTAGCCTGGAGAAGGGCGGGGCGGATTTCATTGTGCTGTGCACCAACACCATGCACAAAGTCGCCGATCAGATCACCACGGCCACCCGCATTCCGCTGCTGCATATCGCTGACGCCACGGCACAACGCATTCGTCAGGCCGGCGTGAAACGCGTCGGTCTGCTGGCGACCGCGTTCACCATGGAGCAGGAATTCTATAAAGGGCGCCTTGAGCAGCAATATGACATCGAGGTGCTGGTACCGGACGCTACCGGACGTAAAACGGTGCACGACATTATTTATCAGGAGCTGTGCCTCGGCGTGATCCGTGAAGAATCACGCGCGCAGTACCGTGACATCATCGCTCAGCTGGTGGCACAAGGGGCTGAAGCCATTATCCTTGGCTGTACCGAAATCACGCTGCTGGTTAAAGCGGAGGATGCGGCGGTGCCGCTGTTCGATACCACATTAATCCATGCGCAGGACGCGGTGAAGCTGGCGCTGGCAACAAATAACTAGCCTGCTAATTATAATCTGTGTTATTATGTGTTCATTGAAGGCACAACGCCGACCCGCATGGTCGCACAGGGATGTGCCAGAACTGGCTGCCAGCACTGGCAGCCTTTTTTGTGGCTGAAAAAGCGTCAGAACGCGGTTTCCAGTGAATCGGTGACGTAATAGTCATCATCCACCAACGGTAAATAACGCCACTTGTCAAATGCGGTACAGGGATGGGAAATGCCGCAGCCAATCCAGTCGCCCGGTTGCAGCGGATCGTCCGCCGGTAACTGCAAATAAGCGTGCTGATCGTTGACGTCAGTGATGCGCAAATGCGTGGCCGCGCGCGGAGCGCTGCCGTCCGCCTGACGAATCCACAGCGGATTGGGCAGATCCTGATCGAACGGCACATCGCGCCGGCCGAAATCGACAAAGGCCAGCCCCGGCTCCGGACGCGATAACACGCGGCCCCAGATCTCCAGTGCGGCGCTGAAATGGTGCGTTGCACCCGGCTGCGCAAAGGGGGCAATGCGTGCATATAAGCCGCTGTCGTGTGCCATGTACGCACCGGATCGAATCAGCGGCGTGACCGGCAGCGGCAACTGTGCCGCGCTGAAGCAGGCCGCGACCACATCGAACCACGCGCCACCGCCGGCGCTGAGAATAATTTCCTCGCAGGCAAACCGCTGGTGTTCAGCCAGCAGCGCGGCGGTCGCGATCATCATCTCGCAGTAATCTTTCACCCGCTGCACGCCTGCGGCATCGCGTCCGGCACCCAGCGCACCTTCATAACCGGCCACACCCACCAGCTGCAGCGATTGGCTGTCATGGATTGCATGGGCGATTTCCAGCGCAGCCTGCGGCGAGCGACAGCCGGTGCGGCCGCCGCTGACCGACATCTCCAGCAGTACGGCGATCTGCGCGCCGCCGAGATGCTGCTCAAGCAGTTTTACGCCCTGCAGCGAATCCACATAACAGAGAAAGCCGTGGTCGGGATGCTGCTGTTGCCACTGGCCAATCCAGCGGATCCCGGCGGGATCCACCAGTTCATTGGCGAGAAACACGTTGCGGATGCCAAACTGGCGCAGCGCGCGCACCTGGGCCGGCGTCGCTGCGCTCAGGCCCCAGGCGCCGCCTTCACTGACGGCACGGCGCAGAATTGCCGGCGACATCGAGGTTTTGCCGTGCGCGGCCAGCATCACGCCGTTTTCCTGGCAGAACGCCGCCAGTTGCCGCAGGTTATTCTCCAGCGCCGATTGTTTCATCAGCATCAGCGGTGAGAAAACGTCAGGGCTGTTAAATACCGGCGTACCGTTAGCCAGCGGCTGATTGCCGGAGCCGGCCACCGATTTAAAACGCGGCGCAGGTTGCAGCGCATCCAGCGTGCCGTCGGCCTGCAAAGGGAAGTGAATCGACATCCTGCCTCCTGTTAGTGTTCAAGCACGCGCGACAAAAACTGCTGAGTGCGCGGATTCTGCGGATTGACAAAAATCTGCTCCGGCGAACCCTGTTCGGCGATCACGCCCTGGTCCATAAACACCACGCGATCGGCGGTTTTACGCGCAAAGCCCATCTCATGCGTCACCACCACCATGGTCATGCCTTCCCGTGCCAGACTGCGCATCACTTCCATCACTTCACCAACCAGCTCGGGATCGAGCGCGGAGGTGGCTTCATCGAAGAACATGATTTTCGGCTCGACCGCCAGCGCGCGGGCAATTGCCACTCGCTGTTGCTGCCCGCCGGAGAGCTGAGCCGGATAGTGATGCGCGCGCTCCGCCAGGCCAACGCGTGTCAGCGCTGCCATGCCGCGTTTGTTGGCTTCCGCTTCGGACAGTTTCTGCGCCTTAATCAGCGCCAGCGTCACGTTGCCGAGGGCGGTTTTGTGCGGGAACAGGTTGAACTGCTGAAACACCATGCCGACGTGGCCGCAAATTTCGCTGCTGCGTTTACGGTCGTGCAGCGGCACTTCATTGACCCAGATTTCACCGCCGTCGGCGGTTTCCAGACCACTCATAATGCGCAGCACGGTACTTTTTCCCGAGCCGGAGGCGCCAATCAGCACCAGCACTTCGCCCGGCGACACGTCCAGGCTGATCTCTTTCAGTACCTGAGTTGCGCCAAAGGATTTGGTAATACGGCTCAGCGTAATGGCGGATTTGCTCATGATAACTGGCTCCTGGTTTGATGATGTTGAACCCAACGGGAAAGCGGAAAGCAGACAGCGAAGTAGAGCAGGGCGACCAGGCCGTAAACCACCACCGGCTGGCCGATGCGATCGACAATCGCCTGCCCCTGGTGCATCAGCTCCGACATGCCGATCATGCTGACAATCGAGGTATCTTTGATTAGCGAAAGATACTGGCCCACCAGCGGCGGCAGTACGATGCCGCGCGTTTGTGGCAGCACTACGCTGAGAAACGTCTGGCGTTTTGATAATCCGAGGATCCACGACACTTCCCACTGTCCTTTCGGCACCGCTTCAATACCGGCACGGAACACTTCCGCGATGTAAGCGCCCTGATAAATGCTCAGACCGAGAATTCCGGCGGCGAACAGGTTGATTTCATAGCCGAAGTAGGCGACGCCAAAATAGATGAACATCAGGGTGATCAGCACCGGCGTACCGCGAAACAGTTCGGTATACAGCACGGCAATCTCTCTGGCGATCGGCAGGCGGCTGGTGCGGAGCACCGCGGCCAGTAAACCGAGCAGCGTGCTGCCGACGATAGCGGCGATGGACAGCAGTAACGTGATCACCAATCCTTTCAGCAGGATCGGCAGCGAGCTAATAATAAGGTCGCTCATAGCGCATTCTCCCGTTTCACAGGCTTAATCAGCCATTTTTTTGCCCACCGCCAGCCGGACTTTTTTACCGGCGTCACCAGCGGCGGATGGAACATCCGGCGTCCTGCCACGGTACCAAGCCATGAAAACAGGTTGCTCAGCACCAGATACACCAGGGCAACGACGCTGAAGGTCTGGATGTAAAGCAGGGTGCGTGCGTTGATCACCGTGGCGGTGCCGGTCAGCTCCGGCAGTGCGATCGCGGAGAGCAGCGAGGTGCCAAGCAGTAATTGAATCAGGTTATTGATAATGGCCGGCCAGACGGCACGGGCGGCCTGCGGCAGCACCACGCTAAGGAAAATCTGGTGGCGCGGAATGCCCAGAATATACGCGGCTTCCAGCTGGCCCTTCGCCACCGACTGAATGCCGGCGCGGAAGGTTTCTGACAAATAGGCACCGACGTTAATCCCCAGCGCCAGCACCCCGGCGGTAAAGGCGCTCATGGTGATACCGAGCGACGGCAGGCCAAAAAAGATAATAAAGATCTGCAGCAGCACCGGCGTATTGCGGATGAACTCAACATAGCAGTGGCTGATCCAGCGCAGCGGTGCCAGCGGTGAAGATTTCGCCAGTGCGGCCAGCAGACCGAGCGCCACCGCCAGCGCGAACGCCAGCAGTGTGACCTGCAGCGTGAGCCAGGCGGCCTCCAGAAAGGTGTCGGCGTAGCGCCACAGGGTTAGCCATTGATAACTCATGGTATGACTCCTTCAGGCGGCGCAGCCTGTGCGACTGCGCCGTGGGCGGACAATCAGTATTGCGGGTTCAGCGGATAGCGCGGTTTGCTGCCGAACCATTTTGCGTACAGCTGGGCGTTCTCGCCGGATGCGTTGATTTCGAACAGGAACTCGTTGAGGTAGTTGGTCCACACCTGGTCGCCCTGTTTCACCCCAAAGGCGTTGTACTCCAGCGGCACCAGCGCCTCGTTGGTGACAGCCAGTGACGGATCGAGCTTCGCCTGATAGGCAAGGAAGTTGTTATCCTCGATCATCGCATCGGCCTGGCCCTGTTTGACGGCCAGAATCGCCGCCTGAGATGAGTCGTACTCCTGAATTTTCACGTCGATGCCGAGATTGCGCACTTCGTCACCGTTGGTCGAACCTTTCACCGTGGCAATGGTTTTGCCAGCCATATCATGCGCAGACTGAATGCCGCTGTTTTTGCGCACCAGCATCGCCTCGCTGGCAACCACGTAAGGGTTGGTGAAGCCAATCTCTTTGGCGCGTTCCAGATTGCGGGTGAAGTTACAGAACACCACATCGACTTTGTTGGTTTGCAGATTCGGGATGCGGTTGGCGCTGGTGGTGTTGACCATTTCCAGTTTCACGCCCATCTCTTTGGCCAGCGCTTTCGCCAGGTCGACATCGTATCCATCCGGGTTGCCGTCTTTGTCATAAAAACCGAACGGCGCAAAGCTCAGGCAGTCACCGACGCGCAGCGTGCCGCGCTGCAATACGGTTTGCAGTGCCGACTGAGGCGCCGCGCCGGCCTCTTTTTTCTCTTCGGTTGGCGTACAGCCTGCTAACGCCAGCAAGACCAGCGCACCGGCCACGGTTTTGGCACTTAATTTCAGCGATGTTGCATTCATTGTTATGCTCTCTTTAAATGTTTGACGAGACGGCGTTATTCCGCATTACCCGCTTAACAGGCGATCGCCAGCGCAACGCCAGTACCGCGTATTTCGGGTTATTTTATTGAAAAAGCTAAAGCGTTAATAAATATCAGGCGGCCCTGGTGTTGGCGAAGAAAATGAATGCTGCAGCCTGGTTGAACGGTATTAATTATTTACGGTCGGCGCGGAAACATTTCATGTCCACTTCGACTTTGCAATCAACCACTAAATCCTGCACGCTACAAATACGCGCCGGCGGATTATCACTGAATATCTCACTGAATACTTTGTTGAAAGAACTGAAATAACGCGCGTCGGTCAACACCGCCGTCACATGGACCACATCCTCCACGCGATAACCCGCTTCGCGCATGATGGTGAGGCAGTTGTCGAACGCTAACTGTGTCTGTTCGATGATGCCACCCTCTACCACTTCGCCGTCGCGCATCGGCGTCTGGCCTGAGATATACAGCCAGCCATCGGCCTCAACGGCGCGGGCGAACGGCAATTTTTGCCCGCCGGTACCGGTACCGCCCTCAATGCCATAACGTTTAATCGTCATGTCTTTCTGCTCCTGTCCATCCTGAAGTTTTGTCTGTTATACCAGACTGCTATCTGCAATACCGGATAGGACGAGATTTGCACAGCCGCTGAATTTTTGCAATATGGCAATCGGCAATTAATTTTTTGCCCTGCTGGTGCGATCGCAAAATAAAATCCGATGCTTGAGCATTTTGAATGAAACTGTGATCGCTATCGAATTTAATCGCGCGTCACTTTCTTTCTTTGCGCCACAATGGGGCCCGAAAATAGCGCATGCTAAATAAAATCACAGAGAATATTTTTATTATTCCGGGGATGGGTAATTGCTGTTGTCGGGTGTATCATGCAACTCTTTTTTAAAGCAGGTGATTTGCACCATAACGACAGGGGAGTATGCGTATGCCGGATGAAAAACCGTCCCGGGCGCGCGGTGTTGACCGGGTCATTGATATTTTTCGCCAGCTGCACATTGCGCGTCAGCCGATGGCGATGCGTGACTTAATCGAAGCGACCGGCGCGCCACGCTCCAGTATTTATGAGCTGGTGAGTTTGCTGAGCGAAGCCGGTCTGGTTGAGCTTGATGCTGAAGGCGCCGTGTTTTTTGGCCGTGAAATGCACTACTACGGTGCAGACTATATGGCCCACAACGATCTGATCCGTCGTGCACATCAGCTTATGGTTGAGATCGTGGCGCGTCACGGTGAAACCGTGCAGCTGTGTATGCTGGAAGGTAACAAATACACCGTGGTGCTGTCGGAGAGCAACGCCCATCCGTTCAAAATCACCTCGGACATCGGCGTGCGCGTGCCGATTACCTGGACGGCGACCGGTCGTTTGCTGCTGAGTAACTGGTCGGACAGCGCCATTCTCGATCTGATTCCGGAAGAGGATTATCGTCTGGCCAGTGGCCAAATTCTTGATAAGCAAATTTTTCTCGATGAGATTCACCGTGCCGGCCAGCTGGGCTACTGCATGACCGAAGGTTTATCTGAAAGCTTCACCTGCTGTATGGCCGCGCCGATTCGCTCGCGCAGCGGCCAGGCGGTCGCGGCGATCTGTTTTATGGTCAGCCGCGATACGCCACAGGAGCGCCGGCAGATGCTGCTGCAGGAGCTGATCACCTCAGGGCAGAAGCTGTCAGATTTCACCTGAGCCAGCGCGCAGAATGCGGCAGGCGGGCGTTCATTCGCCGCCGTATTATTCGCTTACAACCCCGGCCATGGCGTTTATTTTGCCGCTAATAAGGTTGTGTTAAGGTAATTGAGAATAATAACTATTTCTTTTACCACGGAGTTTTGGCATGAAAACGCGCCTGTTACTGGCAATGGGGATTCTGGTCTCAACCGCAGCCTGCGCGACTGACTATCCGCTTACCGTCACCGACATGGATGGTCACACGCAAACCATCAGCAAAGAACCGCAGCACATCATCCTGCAGGATGGCCGCGATGTGTTAACGCTGGCGCTGCTCGATCGCGACAATCCGTTTAAACGCGTCGTGGCGTGGAACAACCTGCCGAAAAAGCAGGATACGCAAACATGGGATATGCTGAAGCGCCGCTGGCCTGAAGCAACAAAAATTGTTGATATGGGCTTCAGCGATCAGGGCCAGGTAAATCTGGAAAGCGTGCTGGCGCAGAAACCGGATCTGATGATTGCGCAACTGCGCGCCAAACCGGCGCTGGAACAATCCGGCGTGCTGAGCACGCTGAATAACCTGCATATCCCGGTGCTGTTCGTCGATTACGAACTGCATCCGGCACAAAACACCGCCCCGAGCGTCACGCTGCTGGGCAAAGTGCTGAACCGCGAAAGCGAAGCCAAAGCCTACACCGATTTTTATCAGCAACGCTTCGCGCGTATCACGCAGGCTGTCGCGAAGGTCAAAAACAAACCCACCGTATTTATCGAACCCATTGCCGGTAACAGCGACAACTGCTGCTTCACTCATAGCCATAATGGCTGGGGTGGACTGGTAGAAGCGGTCGGCGGTAAAAACATCGGCTCGGCGCTGCTGCCAGGCAATGCGGGCTTCGTCGCGCTGGAAAAAATCATCGCCATGAAGCCGGATGTTTACATCATGACCGGTTCAAAGCGGCCAAACAGCAACGTGCTGCCGTTTGGTTACGGCGTGCAGCCGCAGGAAGTGCGCGCCACGTTCCAGACCTTATTGCAGCGAACCGGCCTGGCGCAAATCGCGCCGGTGAAACAGGGGCGCGTGTATGGCGTCTATCATCACTTCTATAATCACCCGTACAACATTATCGGCATGGAAATCCTCGCGAAGGATCTCTATCCACAGCAGTTTGCCGATCTCAAACCGGTGGCGGATTTCCATACCCTCGTGAAAACCTTCACTCAACTGCCGGACGATGCCATCGAACTGAGCTATCCGGACAACCAGTAATTGCCCGCAGCGGGCGCCCGGCCCGCTGTTCGCTTTCCCTGAAAGGCAAAATCCCCACAAAAAGTGCACGACGATCATGACACTGCATATTGTTATGTTATAACATATCAATATCGGCACCCCTTCAGGTGCGCGTGATGTCATTATTCAGGAGTGATTATGTCAGCTTTATCCACAAACGGCGGCTTCAGGCGGCTGCCGGTCACCGTACTCTCTGGCTTTCTCGGCGCCGGAAAAACCACTTTGCTTAACCATATTCTCAACAACCGCGAAGGCCGCCGCGTGGCGGTGATCGTCAACGATATGTCGGAAGTGAATATTGATGCCGCGCTGGTGCGCGAGGGCGGGGCGGCGTTGTCACGTACCGACGAGAAGCTGGTGGAAATGAGCAACGGCTGCATCTGCTGCACGCTGCGCGAAGATTTACTGCTGGAGGTCAACCGGCTGGCTAAAGAGGGGCGTTTTGATCATCTGGTGATTGAATCGACCGGCATCTCTGAGCCGTTGCCGGTGGCGGAAACCTTTACGTTTGCCGATGAAGAGGGGCAAAGCCTGTCCGTCGTGGCGGCGCTGGATACCATGGTGACCGTGGTGGATGGCTACAATTTCCTGCGTGACTATGATTCCAGCGAAAGCGTCCGCTCGCGCGGCGAATCGCTTGGCGAGGAGGATGAGCGCACGGTGGTCGATTTGCTGATCGATCAGATTGAATTTTGCGATGTGCTGATTCTCAACAAAACCGACCTGATTGATGCGGCGGAACAGGCACGGTTGACCGCGATTCTGCACTCGCTCAATCCCCGTGCGCGGATTATTCGCGCGCAGTTTGGTCAGGTGGCGCTTGACCAGGTGCTGAATACCGGCCTGTTTGACTTCGATGCTGCGGCACAGGCTCCTGGCTGGCTGAAAGAGTTGCGCGGCGAGCACACGCCTGAAACTGAAGAGTATGGCATCCGCAGCTTTGTTTTCCGCGCGCGTCGTCCCTTCCATCCGCAGCGTTTTTATCAGGTGATTACGCAGCACATGCAGGGCGTGGTGCGGTCGAAAGGGTATTTCTGGCTGGCAACCCGCCCGCGTCACGCCGGATCCTGGTCGCAGGCCGGCGGCGTCACGCGGCAGGGGCTGGCCGGGATGTGGTGGGCCTGCGTGCCTGAAGATCGCTGGCCGCAGGACGCAGACACGCTGCACTACATCCGCGAAAACTGGCATGAAGGCACGGGGGATGCGCGGCAGGAGATGGTGATCATCGGGATCGATATGGATGAAACCGTGCTGCGTCAGCAGCTGCACCATGCGTTACTGACCGATGAGGAGATGGCGCTGGGGCCAGACGGCTGGGCACAGTTGCCGGATCCGTTCCAGCCATGGTTTGACTGATGCGTCGCCGCGCAGCGGGCTGTGCGGCGACGAACCTATCATCATAACCCGCTATTCACCAGCCGCATCTGGGTGCAGAACGGACACTGACAGCCGCTCACCGCCGCCGCCAGGCGCGCATGCGCTTCGGCAATCGCCAGCGGCTGCGCCTGATCGGTGCTGGCAAGTGCGTTAGCCGGTTTCAGCGCCAGCTTCAACGGATCGATTTTCGCCTGAAATGCCCCCGCTTTCGCCGAAGCAAAAGCAATCACTAACAGTGGAACGGTAACCTTCATCGCAGCAACCTCAATCAGAGCACGGGATTGTAACGATATAACATAAATGTGACGCTGTTAAGCGTCTTGACGTGGCGATCCCAGCCACATTGAAACTTCGACGCCATCAGCAAACGGCAGCGAGGTATAGAGGCGGCTGCCGTGGACCATTTCCAGATATTCCGGGCTGAAATCGGCATCATCGGCCACAATCAGGGCCCCCGGACGCAACCTGGGCTGCACCAGCTGCAAAATCTCCGGATAGATCGCCTTCGCACCATCCAGCACCAGCATATCAACGCTGGCTGGCAGGTCCTGACTGAGCGTGTCCAGCGCATCGCCCACGCGAATTTCAATCAGATCACTGACGCCAGCATCGGCAAAATGATTGCGCGCCAGCGCCACTTTGCCCGGTTCAAACTCGCTGGTGATGATGCGGCCGCCGCCGTTATCGCGCACCGCCGCCGCCAGGTGCAGGGTGGAGAGACCAAACGAAGTGCCAAACTCAACGATATGCTGCGCCCGGCTGCTGCGCGCCAGCATATACAGCAGTTTACCGGTTTCCCGCGAGACAGCCAGCGGCACATCTTTTAAATGACCGTAGAGTTCGCGGTAATCGGTTTTGCTCTGTAGCAGACGCATTTGCTCCTCATCGGACATCACGCGAAACGCTTCATTAGTGGGATGCGCCATGTTATCCGCCAGCTCAAACAGATAGTTAAGCAGCGGCGCCAGCGGCGCGGAAGTCAGGGTGTTCATCATCGGGGTTCCTGCATCAGAAGATGGATTTTGCGTCAGGAACAGAATACGATGAATTACTCGCATTTCACTATTCGCGTTCAGGAGCAGACGATGGCCGCACAACGTAATGCTAAGATTTCTGAAAGAAAAAAGCCGCAGCAGGCGCGATCCAGTGAGCTGGTAGCAGCCATTTTGCAGGCGGCGACTCAGGTTCTGGAGCAGGAAGGTGCCACGCGCTTTACCACTGCCCGCGTGGCCGAACGGGCGGGCGTCAGTATTGGATCGCTGTACCAGTATTTTCCCAACAAGGCCGCTATCCTTTTCCGTCTGCAGAGCGAAGAGTGGCAGCGAACCGGCGATCTGCTGGGTTCGATTCTGCGCGACAGCGCATCTACGCCGCGTCAGCGCTTGCATCAGCTGACCTGGGCGTTCCTGCACTCGGAGTGTGAAGAGGCGGCGATGCGCACCGCACTGAATGATGCCGCGCCGCTTTACCGGGATGCGCCGGAAGTGCAGGCCGCGCGCGCCAATGGCGAGAATGTGATGTGCGAATTTCTGCAACAGCTGCTGCCGCAGCGGGACGCGGCTGAGGTGGCGCGGGCGGCGGATTTAATCAACAGCACGCTGGGTGACGTCGGCAAGCATTTTTCCGAATCGCCGCGCAGCGCAGCAGAAATTCAGGCTTACGCACGCGATATGGCAGACATGTTCTGTGCCTGGATCAGAGAAAAAGGGGCCGAATTGCAGTAAAAAATGGGCTGGAAATCTCTGAAAGCGGTTAACAAACTCATTATTCACATTCTCATTAATCCACACCGCGAGTAAGCTTGATAAAACCTTGGTAAAGCCGGATGGATTGACGGCACACAGAGACGGGAGAGCATGATGGCAGTAAAAATGATTGCGGTGGATATGGATGGGACATTTCTCGATGATAATAAGCAGTACAACGCGCAGCGTTTTGCGCGCCAGTACGCGCTGCTGAAGGAGAAAGGCATCCGTTTCGTGGTCGCCAGCGGCAATCAGTATTATCAGTTGCAGCACTATTTTCCCGCTATCAAAGATGAGATCGCCTTCGTGGCTGAAAACGGTGCCTGGGTGTCCGACAGCAACGAAGAAATTTTCTGCGGCGAGCTGGCGCCGGAGCGTGTTCATCAGGTGCTGGATATTCTCGCCAAAGAACCGGAGATCAGCACCGTGGTGTGCGGTCGCAACGGGGCTTATGTGCACAAGTCAATGCCGGATGAGGTGGTCGCCATGCTGGCCAATCACTATCGCCGGCTGGAGAAGCGCGACAGCCTGTACGATATCGACGATACCATTTTCAAGTTTTCGCTGAATCTGGCACACGAAGGTGTCGAGGCGCTGCTGGCACGTCTGCACAGCGAACTGAACGCGATTGAAAACATCATGCATCCGGTCTCCAGCGGATTTGGCTTTGTCGATTTAATCATTCCCGGCTGTCATAAGGCGCACGGCATCGCGCTGCTGCAGGAGAAGTGGGGCATTGATGATTGTGAAGTGCTGGCGATTGGCGACAGCGCCAACGATATCGAAATGCTGCGCCAGGCCTGTTACAGCTTTGCCATGGCCAACGCCGCTGCACCGGTGGCAGCCGTCGCGCGTTATCGGACGGAAAGTAATAACGACGAGGGCGCTCTCAACGTCATCGCCCGTCTGCTGGCACGCGAAACGCCGTTTGGTTAACGGTCACTGGATCGATCCACGAACCGCGGCGCTATTTAATGTGTGATAAATCGCGCCGCGACGAACAGTATGCGACCCGCGCGTGGTTATTCACTGGCGGATGACGCTGCAGGGCGGGCGTTTTCCGCCGGCGTGCCGCCTGCTGCACGAAGGTTAGCTTCCATCTCATCCAGTGCCGCCTGGTTTTCTAATCCCCACTGATACATCTGCTCAATTGGCCGGGCGAAGGTCATCCCCAGCGCGGTCAGCCGGTAATCCACTTTCGGTGGAATCACTTCGTAGACCTGACGTGCAATTAAGCCGCGCTGCTCCAGCTCTTTCAGTGTCTGAAACAGCATTTTTTTCGAAATCCCCTGCAGGCTACGCTGCAGTTCACCGGTACGGGCGCGCTGTCCCGGCCAGTGATACAACGCGTGCAGCACCATCGTGCTCCATTTCACCGAAAATAGATCCATCAGACGGCGCGGTGGCGAATCCGCATAGAAAACCAGTTTGCCATCAACCCAGGCTGGCATCGCACTCTCCTTTATGGTCACCAAATGGTGACTACTATCAATTCTGCACCGCGTTGATTATAGTTTGCCGCCTTCATTCAGCCCACATCAGAATTTGAGGAAGGCATCATGAAAATTAACGCACTGGTGGCACAGGATGCAGCGCAACCGCTCGCTGCCGGCCAGATTACTTTGCGTCCGCTGCAGCAGCAGGACGTAAAAATTGAAATTCTTTACTGCGGCGTATGCCATTCCGATTTGCACATGGCACGCAATGAGTGGGCGGTCAGTCGTTATCCGCTGGTGCCGGGCCACGAGATCGTTGGACGCGTGCTGGAGACCGGAACTCAGGTTACGCGCTTCAAAGCCGGTGATGTGGTCGGTGTGGGCGTGATGGTGGATTCCTGCCGTGCCTGCCACTTCTGCCAGCAGCAGGAAGAGCAGTACTGCGAAGCGGGCTTCACCGCCACTTACAACGGCATCGATAAATACACCGGCGGCAGCACCTGGGGCGGCTACGCGCAGAATGTGGTGGTCGATCAGCATTTTGTCGTGTCGATCCCGCAAAATCTGGCGCTGGCGGGCGTGGCACCGCTGCTGTGTGCGGGCGTGACGGTGTGGTCACCGCTGCGCCATTTTGGCGTCAAAGCCGGCGATAACGTCGGGGTAGTGGGGCTGGGTGGTTTGGGCCACATGGCGGTAAAACTGGCCAGCGCGCTGGGCGCTGAGGTTACCCTGTTTACTACCTCGCCGGAAAAAGGTGCTGACGCACGTCGTCTTGGTGCGACGCGCGTGGTGGTGTCGCGTGATGCCGCGCAGATGGCGGCATGCCAGACCTCGCTTGATTTCATCATTGACTGCGTGGCGGCACCGCACGATCTCGATCCTTACCTCGCGACGCTGAAGACCAATGGCCGTCTGGTGCTGGTCGGCATTCCTGACCAACCGCATCAGTCGCCGAACGTCACGCCGCTGGTGTTTCGCCGCCTGAGCATCAGCGGTTCATCCATCGGTAGCATCAAAGAGACCCAGGAGATGCTGGATTTCTGCGGCGAGCATAACATCACGGCAGATATTGAGCTGATCGCGGGTGAAGAGATCGAAACCGCCTTCGCCCGCATGCTAAAAGGCGAAGTAAAGTACCGTTTCGTCATTGATATGCTGGCGACTCGCTGGTAATGGCGTAGCAGCGGCCGGCGATTTCAGGCTGAAATCGCCGGATTTTCTTTGAACAGGCGACTCTGGCAGTAGCGATTTTATGACACAGCACATTTTCGCCACTCAACAGTAAACAATTCCCGTTACGGTCCGATAACTCCTTCTGCAGACTCAACAAAAACAACAATGACAGGAGCGAGACATGGGACTGGTCTCCCGATTACGCGATGTGCGCATTACACGTAAATTAGCGGCAGGTTTTGGCATCGTATTACTGTTAGTGGCGCTGGCCACCGCGCTGAGCGTGCAGCGGTTCAATCAGATCCATGACATCTACCAGAAAACCAATCTGATTTATGACATCAATATTGACGTTTTTCAGGCCAAAATTAATCGCCTGAAATACCTCTACGGCGACGATAAAGCGGGCGGCACCATGACGGATTACGTCACGCATGCTCAACAGCTGACGCAGCAGGCCCAGCAATTGCCGTGGACGGCGGACGCCAGAGGGTTGCTCAACGATGTCGCCAGCCATCTTGCCGGTTTCCAGCACAGCATCACCGCCATGACCCAGACAACCCGACAGCTCAACGATCTGCGCAGCCAGCTGGATGCGCTGAGCCAGCAGGACATGACGTCGCGCTATACCGGGCTAATCCGGACACCCGTCAGCTCACCCGAAGTCACCAACCAGATTTATCAGCTGCTGTTTGCTATCAGTAATGTGCGCGAAGAGGCCTGGGCGCTGCGCTTTAATGTCAGCGAGGCACTGCGCAATAAACTGGAACATGATTTTCAGCGCGCCGGGCAGGACATGAACACGCTATTGACTCAGCTGCCAGCGGAGCAGCAGGGCGGATTTAACGCGCTATGGCAGGATACCGAACGTTTTAAAGATTTGAGCCTGCAGGCGGCAGCGATTTACGGCCAGCTGCGTGTCGCGGAAAACACCGTCAAAGTAGCAGGCGATAACAGCAGCGCGGCGATCAAACAGATCATCGCCCTGGTTAAGGCACGTAACGATGAACTGGCTAACGGGTCAGCGGCGCTCTCGCTGCTGATTGGCAGCCTGGCGATAGTGCTTGGCGTGCTGGTGGCCTGGACCATCATCCGGCAGATTACGCGCCCGGTGTTTCATAACCTCGCGCTAGCGGAACGCATTGCCAGCGGCGACCTCAGCTCGCAGTTTGTCACTAATCGCCAGGACGAGCTCGGCCAGCTCACCTCTGCCATGGGACGCATGAATGCGCGGCTGCGCGGCATGATTGGCGAGGTGCTGCACAGCGTCAGCAATGTGTCGCAGGCTGCCAGCACCATACACCAGGGTAACCTGGAGTTGTCGTCGCGCACCGCCCAGCAATCGGCTGCGGTGGTGGAAACCGCAGCCAGCATGGAGCAGCTGACCGCCACGGTGAAAAATAATGCCAGCAATGCGCGTCTCGCCAGCCAGATCGCGGCGGAAGCGACGCATAACGCCAGTCAGGGCGGTATCGCGGTGCACAACGTCGTCAGCACCATGGGCGAGATTTCTGATAGTTCTAAGAAAATTGCCGAGATTACTGCGGTGATCAACAGCATCGCCTTCCAGACCAATATCCTGGCGCTCAACGCGGCGGTTGAAGCCGCCCGCGCCGGCGAGCAGGGGCGAGGCTTTGCCGTGGTCGCCAGCGAAGTGCGTAATCTGGCACAGCGCAGTGCCGGAGCGGCGAAAGATATTGAACGACTGATTGGCGAATCGGTCGGGCGTATCAGCAACGGCCATCAGCAGGTAGCGCGCGCGGGTGAAACGATGGAGCAGATTGTCAGTAGCATCGCACGCGTGAATGAAATCATGGCGGAGATCGCGGCTGCTTCTGATGAGCAGAGCCGCGGCATTGAGCAAATCGCGCGCGCGGTAGGTGAGCTGGACGGTACCACCCAGCAAAATGCGTCGCTGGTCAGCGCGTCATCCCATTCCGCACAGGCGCTGGAAGAGCAGGCATTCATGCTGCAGCGGCTGGTCAGCCAGTTTCGTTTGCAGGGAGCTGCAAGCTAACAACACGCGCAGCGGCAGCGAACTTTACCCGCTGGCCGCTGTTACTATCTGGCGGCAAAGCACGTGTATTTACGTGCCCGCCAATGTGCAAGGCGAAAATTCTTAAAAAAAGTCGCCGCAGAGCGGCTTTTTCCCGATACACTGCCATTTTTGTCGACCTGAATTTTCCCGTGAATGAATTACTACTCGCCTGATGAAAACCATTTGAAGCGCCGGTCAAAACGCTTCGTCCGTCGTATGTTCATCATGCGTCAGCTCGGCACGATCCTCTGTTTCTTTCCGATTCTCTCAGTGTTACTCGAAATGCAGCGCGGACTGGCATTCAGCGCGCTGCTGTTTGTGAACGCCTTTTTCTGGCCCTGGCTGGCGTATCAGCGTGCGCTTCGTGCCGAAGACTCAACCGGTACCGAACGCCAGAATCTGACGCTGGATGCCGCCTTTGGCGGAATCTGGGTGGCGCTGATGGCGTTAAGCCCGATGCCCTCTTTTGTCATCATGGCGGTGTTGGCATCGGATCGCTATGCCGCTGGCGGCGGCGCGCAGCTGATTGCCGCCATACAGGCATTTTTGTGCGGGTTTATTATGGTGTGGCTGCTGGATGGCACCAGCGTACATCTGGCGTTCAGCACGCAAACCGTCTGGCTGACGCTGCCGCTGGCCACCTGTTATATGCTGGTACTCAGCGTGGCTTCCTACAATCTCACCTGGCATTTACGCACCCGCAACCGTGAACTGGAGCGCATCGCGCTGATGGATCCCGGCCTGAAAATCCCTAACCGGCGCCTGTTTGAGCGGCGGCTGGAGAGTGAGTTTCTCAGCACGCGGCGCGGCGATAGCAGCGGCTATCTGCTGTTGCTGGATGTCGATCACTTCAAAGTGGTCAATGATAGCTGGGGTCATGAGGCGGGCGATTTTCTGCTGGCCGAGATCTCGGCGCTGCTGCGCAACTATGTCGGGCTGCAGGACATTCCGGCGCGCTTTGGCGGCGATGAGCTGGGTGTCATCGTGCATCAGGCCAGTGATGAATCGGTGGTGGAACTGGCCGAAAGGCTAAAAGAGAAGATTGCCCAGCTGCGCTTACCGGCCTCGGCAGAGTTCCGCTGCTCGGTCAGTATCGGTATTGCGCCTGCGGTCAGCGCCGAATCGTTAAGCGACTGGCTGCGCCATGCGGATGAAGCGCTGTATGAAGTGAAGCGCGCCGGGCGCAACGGCGTGCGGCTGTGGCAAACGCCGCTGGCCCGCGCATCATAATCAGAAAAATTCAGGTTCGCAGTTTACTGAAAAATTCAGCGAGTTGGCGATGAAGCAGGCTTCATGTGCCTGATGATGCAATGCCCGCGCGCGATCGACATCCGCTGGGTCGCGCAGTTTGATGCGCGGCTTCAGCGTGATATCGGTGAAGCGGCCACGCGCCCCCTCAACCATGTTCCCTTCGGCAGCATCTTCATACTCCTCCACCACAATGCCGGCATCGGCGCACAGGTGTAAATACCACAGCTTATGGCAGGCCGCCGCAGACGCCAGCAGCAATTCCTCAGGATTCCAGCGCGTTTTATCCCCACGAAATGCCGGATCGGCACTCAGCAAGATGGGCGGTTTACCGGGTGCCTGTAATTCGCTGTCACGATCGTAAGCGGTATAAGAAGCTGTGCCATCGCCGCGATTGCCGCTCCAGCGAAGGTGAATCTGGTAATGGTGCTGCCGTGCTGCCATGGGAAATGTCCTGTTCAGTGAGATCACCTTAGCGGTTGTTATTCACAACGTTCGCTACGTTTTGGTGCAAATTAATCAGGTGCGCGTCGATGCGCATCTGAAACACCTTACAGTAAAACATCTACGTAATCAGCGTATCTCATTGACATACATAAAGTGTTCAGTGCTGAAACGGTGATGCGCAAGAATCACCGGCGTGGCGCTTTGATCAAATGAGACCTCATCGATCACCATCACCGCATGCGGCAGAGCAAGTTCCAGCAGGCTGGCATCTTCTTCCGTGGCGAGCGTGGCGCTGATCTGCTCGCGTACCGCCGCAACACGCACATCGTACTGCTCAAACAGGTAACGATACAGCAACTGCGGTAGCTGTTCCGCCGGTGGAAAGTCGGGCAGACGCGCGGCGGGCAGCACCAGCGTTTCATGCATGGCCGCAATGCCCTTCACCCGGCGCAGGCGTTTCAGGCGAATCACTGCGTCACCCGCTGCGATCTGCAGCTTATCGGCCTCGTCGGCGCTGGCGCGGCTGTGCTGATACTCCAGCAGTCGCGTTTCCGACTGCAGCAAACCGCCCGATTTGTCATGCAGACGAAAATAGTGAAAGAAATGGCTGAGGTTATGCAGCGGCGCCCAGCCGGTCACCACCGTGCCGGTTTTGCGCCGGCGCATCAGCATCCCTTCCGTCGTAAGCGCCGCCAGCGCTTTGCGCACCGTACCGACCGAGACACCGAACTTCGCCGCCAGACTGTTTTCACTGGGCAAAATGGTGCCTGCTGGCAGTTCGCCCTGCAGGATGGATTCACTGATATGGCGCTTCACTACTTCGTACAGCGGAGCGCCTTCGCCTTCGTTCAGGCGACTGAATTGAGGAACGTCGTGCGCGTCATAGTTTTTTTGCATGTTTCCGATTACCGATTGACCCCAGCTGTTCATTTGCATTATCTATAAACTATATAGAAATACAATAAGTGAACAGTTTATGCAGGAAAATTCATCACTACAGCGCGCTCTGACCCATATCGCCGACGATCAGGCGCAGATTCTTGATGATCTGCAACGCATGCTGGCGGTAGATACCTGCTTCCCGCCCGGACTGGGTTACGCAGCATTCGCCGACCTGCTGAGCACGATGCTGCAGCCGCTGCATTTTAACCTGCAGCGCGTTTCGGTGCCCGACGCGCTTTGGCAGACGCCGGACGGCAGCGCGCAGGGCGAGCGGGTGAATCTGCTGGCCGCGCTGGATGCCGGCGCGGCTGAAAACTGCAATCTCTACTTTCACACCGATACGGTTCCGGCCGGTGATGGCTGGCGCTTTCCGCCGCTGGCGCTCAGCGTGGCGGAAAACAAGCTGTTTGGACGCGGCGCCGCGGATATGAAAGGCACCATCGTGGCCGCGCTGGCTGCGGTACGGGCCGCGCAGCGCTATCAGCTCAGCCTGCGCTATAACCCGGTGTTTTTACTCTGTACCGATGAAGAGGGCGGCCTTTATCCCGGTATTCGTTATCTGGCGGAGCAGCAGTTATTCCATGGTCACCTGCTCAGCTTCAACGGCGGCGCGGTGCCGCGCATCTGGGCCGGCTGCTTTGGCAGTATCGATATCAAAATTATCGTCAGCGGCCGCTCGGCGCACTCCGGCGATCCGCTGCAGGGTATTAACGCCATTGAGGCTGCGCTTCCGCTGATGAATGCGCTGTATCAGCTGAAAGGCGAAGTGGAACAGCGGGTTTCGGCAATGCCCGCGCCGCCGCACTATCAGGGCCAGCCGCTCACCGCTTTACTTACGCTGGCCGCCGCGCACGGCGGCAGTAAAGGCTCCACCATTCCGGAACGCTTCGAGCTGCTGGTTAATCGCCGTTATGCACCGGAAGAGCCGTTTGCCGACGTGTGGCAGGAGCTGACGCAGTGCGTGGATAAGGCGATGCAGGGCAGCGCCGCCAGCGACGTCACGCTGCAACTGATTGGCCATCTGGCGCCAGTCGCCGATCCCACCGGTCCGCACTGGCCGCGCTGGCAGGCGGCGCTCAGCCAGGGCTTCGGCTTCCCGCCAGCAGAATTCAAAGCCTGGGGATCCGCCACCAGCTCGGATATGGGCTGGGTACAGCAGGCCGGCATTCAGGAAATTCTGCTGGGCGGACTTGCCCGTCCCGATAACCGCATTCATGCCGCCGATGAATACACCACGATGGCAGATGTTATTGCACTTTCGCAGTCGATTCTGGCGTATCTCGCCAATGATTTTCAGCCAACCCAGGGTAATTAATAAACCAACGAGGAACAGAAGATGTGCGCCATGAAAGGGTTAAACCGCAGACAGTTTATCGCCAGTTCAACCGCCCTGACCGGAGCGGCGCTGCTGCCCTGGTCATTCAGTGCCTCGGCTGCCGCCGTTGCCAGCGCGACCCCCGGCGGCACGCCGCGTAAAGGTGGCGTATTGCGCATCAGCGTTGACCAGGCGGTCAGCGTGCTCAATCCCCATCAGGTGCGGGTTAATCCGGAATATCTGGTGGCAGAGTTGCTGTACAGCGGCTTAACCCGCCTGACACAGGCGATGAAAGCGGAAGCCGATCTGGCGCAGTCCTGGCAGCCGAACGACGACTTAACCCAGTGGACCTTCACGCTGCGGCCCGATCTGCGCTTCAGCGACGGTTCACCGCTCACCGCAGCGGATGTGGTCGCCAGTCTGCAGGCGCTGCTGGACCCGAAAAACGCCTCACCGGCGCTGCACAACATCGGCCCGATTAAAATGGTAAGCGCCAAAGACAACAACACCATCCTGATTGAGACCGAGGCGCCTTATGCCGATCTGCCGGTGATGCTGGCCTATCCGGATGCCAAAATCATCCCGGCACACATCGCGCAGGGGCAATACGACAAGCTGAGCAGCGCCTCGCTGGGGGCCGGGCCGTTTCAGCTGGTGTCTTACGATCCGGAACGCAAAATCGTGGTGAAACGTAACCCGCACTATTACGACGCCACGCGGCCATATCTGGATGGCGTGGAAGTAGTGGTGTATCCCGACGCTATCGCTGAAAGCTCCGCGCTGATTGCCGGCGATACCGATCTGATGCTGAGTGCGCAGTCGAGCGAGTTTGCCCGCTTAGCCAAATCGGCGGGCGTGCTGCCGCTGCGCGTGGCGTCCGGCCAGTTTCTTAACGTCAACATGGGCTGCGATCAAAAGCCGTTTAGTGATGTGCGCGTCCGCCAGGCGCTGGCGTTATGCGTGGACCGCCAGGCATCGGTGGATTTTGTCGCAGACGGTCTGGGATCGCCGGGTAACGACACGCCGATCAACGCCGCTTATCCGTATTACGCGCAACTGACGCAAAAAGCGCTGGACTACAGCAAAGCCAAAGCGCTGCTGGCGGAGGCTGGTTATCCCAATGGGCTGGATTTAACGCTTATCGCCTCAGACAAGCCATCAACCCGCACCCAGCTGGGAATTGCCCTGCGGGAGATGGCGAAACCGGGCGGTTTCCGCATCAATGTGCAGACCATGGCACACAGCACCTATCTCGACCAGGTGTGGAAGAAGGGCAATTTCTACGTCGGCTTTTACAACATGCAGCCGACGCCAGATGCGGTGTTTTCTCTGCTCTATACCTCAACGGCGGCGTGGAACGAAACGCGCTGGAACAATGCGGCTTTCGACGGTGCGGTGATGGCGGCGCGTGAAACCAATGACGAAACGCTGCGCAGCCAGCTGTACGGCAAAGCCCAGCAGCTGATGCACGACGAGGTGCCCTCGTTAATCCCGACCTTCTTTGATTTGCTGGCTGCCAGTCGTGAGCACGTAGCGGGCTATCATCTGCATCCGCGCGGTGCGGTGTTCCGCCTCGATCATGTCTGGCTGACCGCTAACGCGCCAAAGCGCAGCCTGTAAGGAGCGACCGTGACAGCAAGTTACCTGCTTAAACGCCTGCTGCTGATGATTTACACGCTGCTGGTGGTGTCGCTGCTGGTGTTCGGCATCACTCAGCTGCTGCCCGCCGATGCCGCGGTTACGCTGCTGGGACAAAACGCCACGCCGGAAGCGCTGGCGGCGGTGCGGGCGCGGCTTGGGCTGGATGCGCCCGCCTGGCTGCAATACTGGCACTGGCTGACACAGGCGCTGCAGGGCAACTTTGGCGTGTCGATGCGCAATGGCCTGGCCGTCGGGCCAACGCTGCTGACGGCGCTGTCGCGCTCGCTGCTGCTGGCGCTGTGCGCCCTGTTACTGATGCTGGTGATCGCCATTCCGCTCGGCATCTGGGCGGCCGTGCGGCGCGGTAAGACCGCCGATGTGCTGGTCAGCGTGATCTCGTACATGGGCATCTCGTTTCCGGAATTCGTCACCGCCACGCTGGTGCTGCTGCTGTTTGCCGATGTCTGGCAGATTCTGCCCGCCACCGGCTACGTGCCGCTCAGCGAAAATTTTATCAGCGGTATTCAGCACCTGATTCTGCCGTCGATCACCGTTGCGCTGATTCTGGTGGCACACGTTTCGCGCATGGTGCGCTCAGAAATGGTTGACGTGCTGCACACCGACTACGTTCGCGCCGCGTGGCTGAAAGGCCTGTCGCGCCGGCGCATCCTGTGGCGCCATGCGCTGCGCAATGGCCTGTTGCCCACCATCACCATTGTGGCGCTCGACGTCGGCTATCTGCTGGGCGGGATTGTGGTGGTGGAGGAGATTTTTGCCATTCCCGGTATTGGCCGGGAGCTGATTGTCGCGGTACAGGCGCGCGATTTGCCCACCATTCAGGCCGGCGTGATGATCCTCGCGGCAACCTATGCCGTGGTGAATTTCCTCGCGGATTTAGCCTACGTCATGCTCGATAAGCGGATTTCCTATGCCTGAAATACTGAAACGATTACTGCGCTCGCCGCAGGGTGCGGCGGGTGTGCTGATTCTGCTGCTGGCGCTGCTGATGGTAGCGGGCGGCGCGCACGTGGCACCGTTTGATCCGGAGTCGATTTCGATTCTGACGCGTTATCGCCCGCCCGGCGCGGAACACTGGTTCGGCACCGATCAGCTGGGGCGCGACATTTTCAGCCGGGTGCTGGTCGGCGCGCGATCCACCATTTTGCTATCGCTGCTGGCCACCGCGCTGGCAATGGTTATTGGCTCGGTGCTGGGCACCGCCAGCGCCTATCTGGGCGGCAAAGTGGATGAATTCCTGATGCGCACCATGGATGCGGTGATGGCGATTCCCAGCCTGCTGTTTGCGCTGCTGATTGTCAGCACCCTGGGGCAGAGCAGCATGAACGCCGTGCTGGCCATCACCATCGCCTTCGTGCCGGGCATGGTGCGCATTGCGCGCAGCGTGGCGCTGGCGGCGCGTCAGCAGGACTACATCAGCGCCGCCATCGCGCGCGGCGAAGCGGGTTACTACATCATTCTGCGCGAAATGCTGCCGAACATTCTCGCGCCGATCATCGTGGAAGCCACCATTCGCGTGGCATTCGCCATCATGCTGTTTGCTACGCTGAGCTTTCTCGGCCTCGGCGCGCAGCCGCCCGAGCCAGAGTGGGGGCTGATGGTGTCCGAAGCGCGCAGCTATTTCTTTAAAGCACCGTGGATGATGATGATCCCCGGTCTGGCTATCGCGCTGGTGGCGATTGGCTTCAACCTGCTGGGCGATGGCCTGCGTGATGTGTTAAATCCAGGGAGCCACAAATGAAGAGTCCGCACAACCCGGTGCTGTCGGTGGACAATTACAGCCTCGATTATGCGTTAGCGCGCGGCCATTCGCTGCCGGTACTACGCGATATCACCCTGCAGGTGATGCCGGGCGAAGTGCTGGGGCTGGTAGGGGAATCCGGCTCCGGCAAGACCACCCTCGGCTGGGCGATCATGCGCTGGCTGGCCAGTAACGCACGCGAGCAGGCGGGTGATATCCGGCTGAACGGCGAAAGCCTGCTGCAGTTGCCAGCGCACCAACTGATGGCGCTGCGCGGTAAAAAGCTTGGCATGATTTTTCAGGATCCCAGCGCGTCGCTGAACCCGACGCTGACGCTGGGTGAACAGGTCACCGAAGTGCTGCGCCGTCATCGTGGGCTGTCAGCGCGCGAAGCGCAGCAGCTGGGGGAATCGCTGCTGCGCGATGTCGAGCTGAAGCACCCGGCACGCATGATGCAGCGCTATCCGCATCAGGTTTCCGGCGGTGAGAAGCAGCGCATCCTGATCGCTACCGCTTTCGCCTGCCAGCCGGACTGCCTGATTTTCGACGAGCCGACCACGGCGCTGGACGTCATCAGCTCGGCGCAAATCCTCGATCTTTACGAGCGACTGCGCGCCGAGACCGGCGTCGCATCGCTGTATATCTCACACGATCTGGCGCTGGTGGCGAAAGTGGCCGACCGCGTGTGCGTGCTGGAGCAGGGCCGCATCGTCGAGCAGGCCGCGACGCGCACGCTGTTCAGCGCACCCGCACATGCGTATACGCGCAAACTGATTGCCGCGGTGCCGGATCCGCAGCATCGGCTGGTCGCGGATACGGCCGGCAGTCAGCCGCTGCTCAGCCTGCAGGCGCTGACGATCGATTATGGCCAGCACGGCGTGCTCGATCGGCTGCTGAAACGGGAGGCGAACACGACGCGGGCCGCCAATGCGGTTTCGCTGACGGTGCATCAGGGCGAAATTCTCGGCGTGGTCGGCGAGTCCGGTTCGGGTAAATCTTCACTCGGTAAGGCGATAACCGGCCTGGTGCCGTTCACTGGCAGTCTCGATTTCTGCGGCGCAACGTTATATGGCCGCGCGCAGATGGACCCGGCGTATCGCCGCCGTGTGCAAATGATTTTTCAGCATCCGGACGCGTCACTCAACCCGCGCATGACCGTCGGCGAAATCATCGCGCGTCCGCTGCGGCTGTATGGACTGCCACCAGGAGAAAGCGAGGCGCAGGCGGTGGCGCGTCTGCTGCAGGAAGTGCGGCTGCCCGCGGAATTTGCCAGCCGCTATCCGCACGCGCTCTCGGGTGGGCAAAAACAGCGCGTAGCGATTGCGCGCGCCTTCGCTAACCCGCCGGACCTGGTGATTTGCGATGAAATCACGGCGGCGCTGGATGTGTCGGTGCAGGCCACCATCATCGAGCTGCTGCTGGAGCTGCGCCGTCGCTACGGCACGGCGTATCTGTTCATCACCCACGATCTCAATCTCATCCGCCAGATCGCGCATCGCGTGGCGGTGATGTATCGCGGCGATGTGGTGGAAGTGCTGCCCGGCGAGAATATGCGGGCGCAGGCACAGCATCCTTACACCCGTGCACTGCTTGATGCCGTGCACATCCCTGATCTGACCCAATCCGTGGCATAACGAGAAGCGCATGAACCCTGAAGAGTTAATTCATCACATCGATCGTGAATACTGCCTCGCTTTCCTGGCAAAAATGGTGCAGCACAAAAGTTACAGTGCCACCGAGGGCGAACGCGAATTAGCCCGCTATATGGCGGAACAGATGGCGCAGCTGGGGCTGGAGACGGAACTGCAGCCGGTGGCCGGCGATCGGCTGAACGCCATTGGGCGGCTGGCCGGCAGCGGAGGCGGCCACAGCCTGCTGTTCAACGGTCATCTTGATACTAACCCGGTCACCGAAGGCTGGACCGTCGATCCCTGGGCGGGAAAAATCGACGAGCAGTTTATTTACGGCATCGGCGTTTCTAACATGAAAGCGGGCGATGCCGCCTATTTCTGCGCGCTGAAGACGTTGATTGATGCCGGCGTGAAGCTCAGGGGCGACGTGATCCTCACATACGTGGTCGGCGAGTTACAGGGCGGCATCGGTACGCTGGCGGCGATTGAGCAGGGCGTACGCGCCGACTATTTCATCAATGCCGAACCCACGGATTTACAGGCACTGACCATGCATGCCGGCTCGCTGATGTTCACCATTGAACTGACCGGCGATACGCGCCATCTGTCAAAGCGTGAGGAGGCGGTCGACGCGATTGCGGCGGCGGTCGAACTGATTCCGCAGATCAATAACATCACTTTCAGCGGAGCGAAAAGTGCAGAACACCGCAAAATTAACCGTGGCCATATTGGCACCGTACACGGTGCGCTGGGGCGTGATTTGCAGGAGTGGCGGCCGCCGCAGGTCGCGGATTTTGTCCGCCTGAAAGGCTCCGCTCGCTTTGCGCCAGGGCAAACGGTGGACGGCGTGCTGGCCGATCTGCAGTACCTGCTTGATGCACTGTGCCAGCGCTATCCGGGTCTGCAGGCGCAGCTGTTTGATGACGGCCTGCGCGATAAACCCACCATGCTGCCGTTTGAGGTGTCGCCGGAATCGCCAATCGTTAAAGCGGTCAATCGCGGCTGGCAGACCGTGCGCGGCACGCCGCAGCCCACCGGGGTGATCACGCCGCCCGCCTTCTACGGTACCGATGCGGCGCACCTGTATCAGCATGCGGGCATGGAGGGCATCGTGTGCGGGCCCGGCGGCAAGTACAACACCATGCCGGACGAGCGCGTCGAGATCAGTGAGTTTCTCGATATGGTGCGCATCTATTTGCTGGCCATCCTCGACATCTGCCAGCCGGTTGAACCGGCGTCATGATCGCCGACGCGCTGTCACGGCTGCGCAGCGCCATGCGCGCCGCCGACATTGAGGTGATGCTGATCGATCATGGCGAACTGCTGGCATGGTTAACCGGTTATACCGTGTCGGAAACGCGTTATCGTGCCTGTCTGGTGCCGTTGCAGGACGAACCGTGGATGGTGTTGCGCCAGCTGGATGCCGCGCCGTGCCGCGCGCAGTCACCGCAGCTGGCGATTGACGCGTACCGTGATGAAGACGATCCGTGGCTGGCGGTGGCGCAAAGCCTGACGCGGCGCGGCTATCAGCGGGCGCGGCTGGGCGCGGATTATGCATCCTACGGCATGACGGTGCATAGCTGGCAGCAGCTGGCGCGCCATCTGCCCGGGGTGCGCTGGTGTGAGGTCAGCGGTCTCAGCGACCGGTTGCGCAGCGTTAAATTTCAGGCTGAAATCGCCAGCTTACGCCAGGCCGCCGGCATTGCCGATGCCACGCTGGCTCAGCTGAGTGCGCAGGTGCAGGGCGGCTGGCGCGTGCGTGATGTCGCCGCGCTGGCGGCGGCACAATTTCTGCGGCTCGGTGCTGACAGCGGTGAAACCGGACCGATTGTTATCGCCAGCGGCGACAGCGGATTTTTGCATGCCAGCGGCCATGAACAGCATCTGCAACCGGGCGATGTAATGCACGTTGAGCTGATCCCTAAAGTGCGGCACTACAGCGCGCGCCTGATGCGTCCGCTGATTGTCGGTGAAATCTCTGCGGCGCGCGCGGCGCTGGCACAACAGCTGATCGCCATTCAGGATCGCCAGCTACGGGCGATGAAGCCGGGCGTAGCGGCCTGCACGGTGGATGCCGTCGCGCGTGAGGCGGTGCTCAGCGCCGGGCTGCGTGAGGATTACAGCAACATCACCGGTTATGCGCTGGGTCTGTATACGCGCACCCCGCGTCCAAGCGATTTCAGCTGCTGTTTTCATCCTCAGGCGCCGTGGTTACTGGAGGAAAACATGGTGTTTCACATGTATATTTCAGCGCAGGGCCTCGCCTTCAGTGAAACCGTGCGCGTCACGGCACAGGGCGCAGAGCGACTCACCACGCTGCCGCGCCAGCCGTTTACGCTGCCGGCTAACAATTAACAGGATGATGTACAGTGCAGGACGTTGAATTAATCGATTTGGCTGCCACCTTGCCGGGCCTGATGTTTGATCTGAAATACGCCACCGCCGATAACATCGCCGGGTATGCCATTTATCGCGACGCGCAGGCGCTGCTGCATCCGGATGCCGCCGCCGCGCTGCGCCGCAGCAGTGACATCGCCCGGCTGGCGGGGTTCCGCCTGCTGGTGCTGGACGCGTATCGTCCGCAGCAGGCGCAGTGGCACTTGTGGGATGCCTGTCCCGACGCGGATTATGTGGTGCCACCGGCGCGGGGCTCGAATCACAGCCGCGGCGTGGCGATCGATGTGACGCTGGTGGATGAGGCGGGCAACATTCTGGAAATGGGGACCGGGTTTGACGACATGTCTGCTGAGTCGCACCCGTTCCATCCCAACGTGCCGCAGCAGGCGCAGCGCCATCGCCTGTTACTGAACGCCATCATGCTCGGCGGCGGTTTTGTCGGCATGCCCACCGAATGGTGGCACTTTGAACTGCCGGATGCGCAAAACTACCCGCTGCTCAGCGATCGCTTTGCCTGCGTCAGCCGGGCTGATCGCGCTCCTGTGAGTGATATTGCGCGTTAATAATCGCGTTGCTGAAGCGAGGGGGTTCTGAGCCTTCCCGCCTTGACACGCCCTCCGTTCCGACCCCAGAATGCAGCTTGTTCCAAGGGGTGCCCTGTTAGAGGGCTGAGATTCTACCCGCGCGGCTGTCACGGCCGGCAACGTAGTGACCCTCTGAACCTGATCCGGCTAATACCGGCGTAGGGATGTGGAACCGGGGTCACTGCACGCCCTCATTCCCTCTTTGCGCCTTTCTGCGAATTCTGCGCATCACTCAGCCCCTGGCTGGCCGTTATGCCGCAGTCCAAAGAGGGCACCTTCATGACCGAAGCGTCAATCATTGCCGCGCTGCTGGCATTTATGCAGCGCCAGGAAACCACCGAAGCGGATTTCAACCAGCTGGCGCTGCAGCTGTTCGCGTGGCAATTCGAACACAATCTCCCTTACGCCCGTTTCTCCCGCCAGCGCGGCCGTACGCCGCTGACGGTCAAACAGTGGCGGCAGATTCCGGCGGTGCCGATTACGGCGTTTAAAGATCTGACGCTGAGCTGCCGTCCGGCGGCGGAGATTCCCCACATCTTTATGACCAGCGGCACCACGGGGACCGGCCGGGGGCGCAGCTATCACCCCACGCTGGCGGTTTACGATCGCTCGATGCTGATCAATTTCCGCCAGCGCTTTATGGCCGGATATCCGCGCCTGCCGATGGCGATCCTGTTTCCGCACAGCAGCGAGCTGCCCAACTCTTCGCTGGCCCACTATCTGACGCTGGCGATGCAAGAATGTGGCACGCCAGACAGCGAAGTGATGGTGGATGCGCAGGGGCTGAAACTGCCGCGTCTGATCGCCGCGCTGGAGCAGGCGCAGGCCAGCGGCCAACCCTATGCCCTGCTGGGTGCCAGCTACAGTTTTGTCCACCTGCTGGACGAACTGGCGCGTCAGCAGCGGCGTTTCAGGCTGCCGCCGGGCAGCCGCATCCTCGACACCGGGGGTTTTAAGGGCCAGTCGCGTGAAGTTGCGGCGGAAGCGTTTTATAGCGCGCTGCAGCAGACGCTCGGCGTGCCGCGTTCGCACTGCATCAATATGTACGGCATGACTGAACTCAGCACGCAGTTTTACGATGCCGGCAATGAAATCTGCCCGCCGGTGAAATCCGGACCGCACTGGATTCGCACGCGCGTGGTCAATCCGCTGACCGGTGCAGACGTGCCGGAAGGTGAGACAGGCGTAATGGTGCATCACGATCTCGCCCATTTCAATTCTGTTTCCGCCATTCTGACCGAAGATGCCGGCGTGATGGTGCCCGGCGGGTTTCAGCTGCTGGGCCGCGTCGCGGGCGCCGATGCCAAAGGCTGCTCGCTGGCGATGGAATCGTTTCTCGCTGCCGCGCAGGCGCGGGCATGAAAGTGTATGCCGGCCATCTGCCGGGCATCCGCCACAGCGAGGTGGCGTGGCACAGCCTGCACTTTGGCCAGCAAGGCAGCACGCTGGAAGTGTGCGTGCCGGTGCTGTCCGAGGCGCAGATTGCCACGCTGGCGGCCAGCGTACGCGATAACGCGCGCCGCTACCTGCACACCCTGAGCGTAGCGCGCATCACCGCGTTGATTGATGAAGCCATCGCGCACCTGCTTGACCGTTCGCACCCGTTGCGCCAGCAGGCGGAGCGGTTGCTGCCGCTGGTTACCGGCTATGACGCCGGGATGCTGCGGCTCGGTTTAACCGGCTATCTCAAAACCTTCCGTGAACCGCAGCTGCGGCGTTTTCTGGCGGAAGATTTCGGCAACGTGCAGATGCTGGACGATTTTCAGCCGCGGCCAAAAGGCGGCTTTGCCCGCGCGTTTGGTCCGCAGCTGTTGCTGCAGGTCTGGGCCGGCAATGTGCCGGGTTTGCCGCTGTGGAGCCTGATTGCCGGCCTGCTGGTGAAGGCGGGAAGCGTGGGCAAAGTGGCGAGCGCAGAGCCGCTGATGGCGGGCTGGTTCGCCCAGCTGCTGGCGGAGATCGATCCGCAGCTGGGCGACTGTCTGGCCGTCGTATGGTGGCAGGGGGGTGATGAACGCACTGAGCAGCAGTGGTTCCGCGAGGCAGATGTGGTGATGGCTTATGGCGGAGAGGCCGCGCTGACGGCGATGCAGCGGCGTCTGCCGCCAGCCACGCGCTTTCTGCCGCATGGCCACAAAATCAGTTTTGGCATGGTGGCGCTGTCGGCGCTGGACGTGCGGCGCGGTACGGCGCTGGCGCGTCAGGTGGCTTACGATGTGATGCGCTATGACCAGGCCGGCTGTTACTCGCCGCAGGCGCTGTTTATTGAGCGCGGCGGCCGGGTGTCGCCGCAGGAGTTTGCTGCTTACCTCGCTCATGAACTTGCCGCGCTGGCACAGCGCTATCCGCGCGCGACGCTGACGCTGGGTGAAAGTCAGGCTGTGGCCGCGTGGCGCAACGCGGAGGAAATGCGTGCGCTGAGCGGTGACCGCACGCTGTACGGTGATGAGCACGATGCCTGGGCGGTGGTGTACGTCGATAAGCCGGAGCCGTTACAACCGGGCGCGCTCGGACGCACGCTGAAGGTGATTGCCGTGGATACGCTGGAGGAGACGGTAAGCTGGGTAGCCGCGCAGCGCGCGTATCTGCAAAGCGTTGGCCTCGCGGCCGCGCCCGAGGTGCTGTTTCGGCTGGCGGCGCAGCTCGGTGCGGCGGGCGTCACGCGCATCACGGCGCTGGGTAACATGACTTCACCGGAGGCGGGCTGGCATCACGATGGCCGTTTTAGCCTGCTGGATCTGGTCACCCTGTGCGAAATCGAACAGGCGGCGGAAACCGCCGCTGAACACTATGCGCCCTATCTTGACTGAGCGGGCATGGAGAAACGCAATGAAATTCAGCAATCACACCGTGCTGGTGACCGGCGCCAGCCGCGGTATTGGCGCCGCCATTGCCCAGGCCTTTGCCGCCGAAGGCGCGTTTGTCGTGGTGAACTATTTACGTAATCACGACGCCGCTGCGCAGGTGGTGGCGGCCTGTGAAGCACAGGGCGGGGGTGCACTGGCGATTGCCGCCGATGTGACCTGTGCCGCACAGGTAGCCGATATGATGCAGCAGATCGACGCCGCCACCGGCCGACTGGATGTGGTGGTGAACAATGCCTTCGCACCTTATCGCTTCGATCCGGACCAGCGCCAGCGCTTCTGGGAAACGTCCTGGTCCGCTTACCAGACGCAGTTTGATGGCGCAGTGAACGCCTGCTACAACGTGTGTCAGGCGGCCTTGCCGCTGATGCGCCGCCGCGCGCGCGGCAGTATCATCAATCTGGTGAGTGATTTGATCGCCCGGCCAGCGGTGGCTTATCACGACTATATCACCGCAAAAACCGCGCTGACGGGCTTTAGCCGGACGCTGGCGGCCGAACTGGGGGCGCTGGGTATTCGGGTGAACTGCGTGGCGCCGGGACTGGTGTATCCCACCGATGCCAGTCAGCATACGCCAGAAGCGGTACGCCATGCGCTGACAGCGCAAACGCCGCTCGGACGACTGGCGCGCGCTGCGGATATCACCGGGCCGGTGCTGTTTCTGGCATCAGCGTGGAGCGAATTTGTCACCGGCCAGACGCTGTATGTCGATGGCGGGTTGGTGATGCAGGATCATTAAGCCAGGTCGCCAGTCACCGCACTGGCGACCTGCCACCGCCCTCCCGGTACCTCAATCCGTTATTCCGCCATGCCCACCGTCATGCAGCTATCTGCGCACTGCAGGCAGATTTCTGCACAGGTCTGACAGTGTGGATGCTGGTGCTTCTGGCACTCCCAACCGGCCAGCTGACAGGCCATCGACGTGATGGTACAGAGCTGCTCGCTCAGTTCACTCTGGGCAGCCAGCAGTTGGGCGGTTACGCGACACAGCGCCGCGCACTGCTGATTCAGGCTAATGCAGACGCTCATCTCACTGGCGTCAGCGTCCAGCAGACAGGCGGCTGCACATTGGTCGCAGGCGGTCGCGCAGCGATAGCACAGCGCAATACAGTCATTGAGGTCAGCGTTCATGCGTTTCCCTTAGCGTCAGGTTAATAGCGACGCAATAGTGAGCGTGAATGGAGAATTTAGCTAAAAGCGGGGTGATATCAAGCGGATAGCGGGTAATTAATCCATGTAAGGTGCATTGCGTATGCAATAATTCCTTAAATATTGCGGAGTTAGCCAATTGTAAGCTTGTGTATATATATCAGCCCGGGTAATTAACGCAGATTAAATAAAAGTGTACAACTCTGCGTGGCTTGTACAAATATAGGGTGCCTGAAGCTGATAGTTAGATAATCAATGATTTAATTTTGGGATAAATAAACTAAAAAGCGGTCGCTGATAAGCGAAGCGGTAAATAACGCAGGATCGCTGAAGATTTGATCGATTAATTGTTTTCGGATGGGAAAATTACTCTCCTGACAAGGTTAGACGTGCGTTTAAGCGAAGCGTAAACGCGATGTCAGGAGAGCACAGTGCAAAAAGTTATCGAGGTTAAATCAATACAAAGATGGGGAGTAGTTATTTACGACGACTGATCTTTCCTCCCTTCCTGCCGGCTTCAATGGCGCGCTGTGGGTCATTTTTGAAGTTACCACCACTGACCTGACCGCCTTTGCGGCCTGCTTCAGCCGCGCGCTCCTTATCGGCGGCGAAGTTGCCTGAACCCCCACGACGTTGCGTCACTTTTTCTTCCTCTTCAGGTT
>NZ_JASEWO010000391.1:0-822 GCF_030024295.1 Pantoea sp. Pa-EAmG | reverse complement strand
GGATCAAGGCATGTTTAACCGGTTGAAAAAATCAGTGCTGGCGGCCCTTATTCCTACGCTGCTGCTGACGCCCGCACTCTCCGTGCACGCGGACGTGAGTGATAATCTGCCCGATATGGGAACCACAGCGGGTTCAACGCTATCCATTAATCAGGAATTACAAATTGGCGACTTCTACGTGCGCCAACTGCGCGCCAGTGCGCCGCTGATTAACGATCCGCTATTAAATCAATACATCAATGAGTTAGGGCAGCGCCTGGTGGCGCATGCCAATTCGGTGCGCACGCCGTTTCACTTCTTTCTCATTCAGAATGACGAACTGAACGCTTTCGCCTTTTTCGGCGGCAACGTAGTGCTGCATTCATCATTGTTCCGCTACACCGACAATGAAAGCCAACTGGCATCGGTGATGGCACACGAAATTTCCCACGTCACTCAACGCCATCTGGCACGTGCCATGGAAGAGCAGAAGCGTAATGCGCCACTCACCTGGGTGGGTGCATTAGGGTCGATTCTGCTCGCCATTGCCAGCCCACAAGCCGGGATGGCAGCATTGACCGGTACATTGGCGGGCACGCAGCAGGGCATGATCAGCTTTACTCAGGCCAACGAGCAGGAAGCCGACCGCATCGGCATTCAGGTGCTGCAACGTGCGGGTTTCGATCCGCAGGCGATGCCAGCTTTCCTGCAGAAGCTCGCCGATCAAAGCCGCTTCTCTTCTAAACCCCCGGAAATTTTACTGACGCACCCCTTACCGGATAGCCGTTTGGCCGATGCGCGTAACCGTGCCAACCAGATGCGCCCGGTGGTGGTGCAGTCATC
>NZ_JASEWO010000187.1:0-8288 GCF_030024295.1 Pantoea sp. Pa-EAmG | reverse complement strand
GCACGACCTTGCCAAGGTCGGGGTCGCGAGTTCGAGTCTCGTTTCCCGCTCCAGTCTCTGTAGCAGTACGCCATCCAAATCACGGATTTAGTCTTTTTGCGGTTGTTGTGACTTAAGAATGCCGGTACATAATCGAGTATTTGAGTATGCAACAAGGCGGCAACTGAGCGAATCCCTGGGAGCTTACACGAGTAAGTGACCTGGGTGAGCGAAGGCAGCCAACGCCGTGGCAGACTAAAATACGAAGATTATGCGGGAATAGCTCAGTTGGTAGAGCACGACCTTGCCAAGGTCGGGGTCGCGAGTTCGAGTCTCGTTTCCCGCTCCAGATTTTCATATTCACTAAAGTTATTTGCCCCCGGGCACAATCAGACATACAACTGCTGCAGTCGTTTTACCTGTGCGGTTCCGTTTGTTATCTGGAAATTTTGCACGCTGCGTGAGTGCCTGAGATGTCTGCGTCTGTTGCAGTAATCTTACAGGTTATCCACAATGCGCCCGCAACGTGCTGACGGCGTTTTACCCTATCTGCAAAACCGTTTTGAACAGAGTTATCCACAAGCTCTGGACAAGCCCCTGCGCGCAAAACCCGACGTAAATGTTTACAGTAATTATCTAACCCTATGTTTTTTATTGGGTAAATGATATTTCAGACTGTGAATGCCCCTTTTAGACGAAATAACGATCCACGTCACTATTCGGGGAAATAATTTTATTCACAGCATGTGGAAAAGCATAATATCCTGCGCGATTGCTCAATCATGCATCACGCGGTAACCCTTTCTCGACGGCGCGCACCAGCCGCTGCTGCTGTGCCGATTGCACCTCTACCGCCTGCGCCGCGCGCTTTTGCCGCTGCTGCGCTATCGCCCAGTCAATGTGCTCATCCAGCAGCGGATGTTCACCGCGCCGCTGTTCTAATGCCGTAAGATTCCCGGGTGCCCAGGGCGCATTACCCAGCGCCACCGCTACGTTACGCAGCCAGCGCAGATGGCCGATGCGGCGAATGGCAGAGCCTTCCGTGACGCGCAAAAAACGGGCTTCATCCCAGCCGAACAGTTCGACCAGCTGCGGCGCGTGCAGCACAGCGCGCGGCGAAAAATCCTCTTCATCGGTCAGCTGACCATAGCGGTTCCACGGACAGATCAGCTGGCAGTCGTCACAGCCGTAAATGCGGTTGCCGATCAGCGGACGCAGCGCTTCGGGAATGGCGCCTTCCAGTTCAATGGTGAGATAGGAGATGCAGCGGCGCGCATCGACGACATAAGGTTCGACGATGGCGCCGGTCGGGCAGATGGTCATGCAGGCGACGCAGCGGCCGCACTGCTCTTGCTGCGGCTCATCCACCGGCAGCGGTAGATCAATCAGCAGTTCGCCGAGGAAAAACCACGAGCCGGCTTCGCGATTAAGCACCAGCGAATGTTTGCCGGTCCAGCCGAGTCCGGCTTTGACGGCAATCGGCCGCTCCAGAATTGGCGCGGAGTCGACAAACGGACGAAAATTGAGTGCGCCGCAGTGGGCCTGGATTTTTTCTCCGAGCTTTTTCAGTCGATTGCGCAATACTTTGTGGTAATCGCGGCCCAGCGCGTAGCGGCTGACATAACCCAGCTGCGGGTTTTTTAACGTGCTGGCAAACGCGGCTTTGGCCGGAAGATAGTTCATGCGCACGCTGATCACGCGCAGCGTGCCGGGCAGCAGTTCATGCGGACGGGCGCGCATCATGCCGTGACGCGCCATCCAGTCCATCTCGCCGTGATACTGTTTCTCCAGCCACTGCTGCAGTTTCGGCTCTTCGGCGCTCAGGTCGGTATCGCAAATACCCACCTGCTGAAAGCCGAGTTCGCGCCCCCACTGTTTAATCTGTTGAGCGAGCTGTTGAAGATCGAGAGGGTATGACATGAGAGACCAGGCAATTGAAGCAAACGCACGCAGTTTACCACACTCTGTCTGGCCTGCGCAGGCCATGCCGCAACTGGAGTGCGACGCCGCCGATAGCCTGGGCCTGACGCTGTATGAACTGATGCAGCGTGCCGGGCAGGCCAGTTATGAACGGATTCGCCAGCAGTGGCCGCAGGCGCAGCACTGGCTGATTTTATGCGGCCACGGTAATAACGGCGGCGATGGCTACGTGGTGGCGCGGCTGGCGCAGGCCGCCGGGCTGAGCGTGACGCTGCTGGCCTGTGACAGCGAGCGTCCGCTGCCGGAAGAAGCACAGCAGGCGCGCGACGGCTGGCTGGCGGCGGGCGGCGTGATTCATGCCGCCGACGCTGCCTGGCCGGAACACATCGACGTGATTGTTGATGCGCTGCTGGGCACCGGGCTGAATCGCGCGCCTGCCGCGCCTTACCAGTCGCTGATCGAACAGATCAATGCGCACACCGCGCCGGTGTTTGCCGTCGATATCCCTTCCGGGCTGGTGGCCGCGACCGGCACCACGCCAGGGGCGGCGGTCGTGGCGGACTGCACGTTAAGTATGATTGCGCTGAAGCCCGGTCAGCTCACCGGCAAAGCGCGTGACCACGTCGGCGTGCTGCATTGCGCGACGCTTGGCCTGGACGCGTTTCTGGCTGGCGAGCCGGCGCCGATTCATCGCTACGCTGCAGCAGATTTACCGCGCTGGCTGAAGCCGCGCAAAGCCACCTCGCATAAGGGCGATCACGGCCGTTTGCTGGTGGTCGGCGGCGACAGCGGCACGGCCGGCGCGATCCGCATGACCGGCGAAGCGGCGCTGCGTAGCGGTGCCGGGCTTGTGCGGGTGTTAACGCATGAAGATAATATTGGTCCGATTCTCAGCGCACGGCCGGAGCTGATGGTGGATGCCCTGAGCGACGCGCGGCTGGACGACGCGCTGGCGTGGGCGGATGTCATCGCCATCGGCCCCGGTCTTGGCCAGCGTGAATGGGCTCAGAAGGCACTGAAAAAGGTGGCACTGAGTGAAAAGCCGATGCTTTGGGATGCTGATGCGCTTAACCTGCTGGCAATCAATGCAGATAACCGTCAGAATCGCATCATTACGCCGCATCCCGGCGAGGCAGCACGCCTGCTCGGGGTGAAAACCGCAGAGATTGAGAGTGACCGCTTACACGCCGCGCAGACCCTGGCAAACCGCTACGGCGGTGTGGTGGTGCTGAAAGGTGCCGGTACGGTAATTGCCAGCGCGGCGGGCGACATGGCGATTGCGGATGTCGGCAATGCAGGCATGGCGTCCGGCGGTATGGGCGATGTGCTGAGCGGTATTATCGCCGCCCTGCTGGGCCAGCAGGCCACCCTGTTTGACGCCGCCTGTGCGGGCTGTGTCGCGCACGGTGCCGCGGCGGATGCGGTAGCGCGACAGCGCGGGACGCGCGGCATGTTAGCCACTGATTTGTTCGCACTGCTGTGGCAGTTTGTTAATCCAGAGATGATCCAACAATAAAGCATGAAGACCTGTGTTATTCCTTTGCCCGATGAGGCGGCAACCCTGAATCTGGGTGCGCAACTGGCCCGCGTTTGCAGCAGCGCGGTGGTGATCTATCTGTATGGCGATCTGGGTGCCGGTAAAACCACCTTCAGCCGCGGTTTTTTGCAGGCGCTTGGCCATCAGGGCAACGTCAAAAGTCCAACCTATACGCTGGTTGAGCCCTATCAGCTGGGCGACCGTAGCCTGTACCATTTCGATCTCTATCGCCTCGCCGACCCGGAAGAGCTGGAGTTTATGGGCATCCGTGACTACTTCAGCGGCGACGCGCTGTGCCTGGTTGAGTGGCCGCAGCAGGGCGCAGGTGTGCTGCCAGAGCCGGATCTGGCACTGACGCTAAGCTACGTCGCCAGCGCGCGCGCAGCGGAAATCAGCGCGCATTCGCCGCTCGGCGACACGCTGCTGCAGCAGTTTCAGCAGGGCAGGGAACCGGCATGATGTCACGCGTTACCGGGATGATGCTCGCCCTGCTGTGTCTGTTCTCCTCGTCGGCGCTGGCCGCGACACTATCGGATATCAAAGTCGATAACGGCGACAGCCAGGCGACGGTGACCCTGAGCTTCAACGGCCAGCCGGTGTATGGCTTCTTTCCGCTACACAACCCGAATCGGGTGGTGCTGGATATTCGCCAGAGCGGCAATATTCAGGGGCTACCGCTCAACTTTAGCGGCGAAAATATCGTTAAACGGATTCGTAATAGCCAGCCGAAGGATAAGCAGAGCATCCGGCTGGTGTTTGAGCTGACCCAGGCGGCGAAAACGCGCGCCAGTACGCAGCGCGACGGCAATCAGTACCGCGTGGTCTTCACCATCAGCGGCACCCAGCCTGCCAGACGCAGCACCGCGGCGGCACCGGTGACGCGTGCGCGCCAGAGCGACAGCGCTACGACCAGCCAGGGCAATCCGTTCAACGCCAATCCGGTGACGGCGGTGACCAGCAGCAACACCACGGTGCGTCCGGGCGGTGCTGTCAGCCGTAATGATGCAGTGATCGTGGCGATTGATGCCGGACACGGCGGTCAGGATCCTGGCGCGTCGGGCCAGCACGGCTTACATGAAAAGAATGTCACCATCGCCATCGCGCGGAAGCTCAAAGCGCTGATGGATCAGGACCCGATGTTTAAACCGGTGCTGACGCGTAACGGCGACTACTTTATTTCGGTGATGGGCCGTTCCGAGGTGGCGCGTAAAGAGAACGCTAACCTGCTGGTATCGATTCACGCCGACGCCGCACCGAATCACTCTGCTACCGGGGCTTCGGTTTGGGTGCTGTCCAACCGTCGCGCCAACAGCGAAATGGCTAACTGGCTGGAGCAGAAAGAGAAACAGTCTGAGCTGCTGGGCGGCGCGGGCGATCTGCTGGCGAACAGCCAGGCCGATCCCTACCTGAGCCAGGCGGTGCTGGATCTGCAGTTTGGCCACTCACAGCGCGTCGGCTATGACGTGGCGGTAAAAGTGCTGCAGCAACTGCGCGGCGTGACGCCGTTGCACAAGCGTCTGCCGGAACATGCCAGCCTCGGCGTGCTGCGTTCGCCGGACATTCCTTCTTTACTGGTTGAAACCGGCTTTATCAGTAACGCCGGGGAGGAGCGGCTGCTAGGCAGCAGCGCGTATCAGGAAAAGATTGCCCAGTCGATTTACAAAGGACTGCGTAACTATTTCCTCGCGCATCCGCTGCAATCGGTCCCAAAGGAGGAAAACCGGCCGCTGGATCGCGCACCAGCGGTTAGCGTCGCCAGCAACCCGGCGACCGGCACCGTGCAGTATACCGGTGCTACCCTGCGCCATACCGTGACGCGCGGCGAGACGCTGTCCGGCATCGCCGCGCGATACGGGGTCAGCATGGCGACGCTGCGCGAGCTGAATAACCTGAAGCGCGATGCGGTGTGGGTCGGCCAGCGGCTGAAAGTGCCGGCCGGTTCCGGCGTCAGCAGCGCGGCCAGCCGTCCGGCGCGGCACAAAGTGGTGCGCGGTGATTCGCTGACGGCGATTGCCGCGAAGTACGGCGTCAGCCCGAAAGCCATCATGCAGGCGAATAACATGAAGTCGAGCAACGTGATGCTGGGGCAAAATTTAAAGATTCCACAATCCTGATGAGGGGCTGCGCGCAGCCCATACCTGATAAGGATCACCACCATGCCAATACAGATTTTACCGCCTCAGCTGGCGAACCAGATTGCCGCTGGCGAAGTGGTTGAGCGCCCGGCCTCGGTCGTAAAAGAGCTGGTGGAAAACAGCCTTGATGCCGGAGCGACGCGCATTGAGGTCGATATTGAGAAAGGCGGTGCAAAGCTGATCCGCATCCGCGACAACGGCTGCGGCATCGCCCGAGATGAACTGGCGATGGCGCTGGCCCGCCACGCCACCAGCAAGATCGCCTCGCTGGATGATCTGGAGGCGATTGTCAGCCTCGGCTTTCGCGGCGAAGCGCTGGCGAGTATCAGCTCGGTGTCGCGCCTGACGCTGACGTCGCGTACCGCCGATCAGCAGGAAGCCTGGCAGGCCTATGCCGAAGGGCGCGATATGGCGGTGACGGTCAAACCCGCCGCCCACCCGGTGGGAACCTCGCTGGAAGTGCTCGATCTGTTCTACAACACGCCTGCCCGCCGAAAATTCATGCGCACCGAAAAGACCGAGTTCACCCATATTGATGAGGTGATTCGCCGCATTGCGCTGGCGCGTTTCGATGTTGCGATTTCGCTGACGCACAACGGCAAGCTGGTGCGTCAGTATCGCGGCGTGACGCAGGAGGCGCAGCGCGAGCGGCGTCTGGGCGCCATCTGCGGAACGCCTTTCATGCAGCACGCGCTGCGCATTGACTGGCAGCACGACGATCTGGCGCTGCGCGGCTGGGTGGCCGATCCGGCGGGGTCGCGTCAGGTTACCGACCTGCAGTACTGCTACGTTAACGGTCGCATGATGCGCGACAAGCTGATCAATCACGCCATCCGCCAGGCTTATCAAACCCAGCTCGGCGACGATCAGCAGCCGGCCTATGTGCTGTATCTGGAGATCGATCCGCATCAGGTGGATGTTAACGTGCATCCCGCCAAGCACGAGGTGCGTTTTCATCAGTCGCGGCTGGTACATGACTTTATCTGGCAGGGTGTGATGAGCGTGCTGCAGGCCAGTCGCAGCGCCGAATTGCCGCTGGCCCATGCCGAAGAGCCGCCGCCACAGTGGCAGCCGGAAAACCGCCAGGCCGCCGGGACAAATCACTTTGCTCAGCCGGCAACCGGCGCGCGCAGCAGCAGTAGCGGCACCGCATCCGGCGGCACGGGCGCTCAGTGGCAGTCGAAAGAGCCGGGCTATCGCGCGCGTGAAGGGGCGGTTTATCAGCAGCTGATAAAAACGCCGGCGGCGGAAGCGCCACGCGCACCGGCCGCTGAACCCGCGCCACGCCCGGCACCCGCGCGTGAAGCGCCGCTGGCCGCCCACACGCAAAGTTTTGGCCGGGTGCTCAGCGTGGTGCGCGAGCGCTATGCGCTGCTGGAGCGCGGGGAGACCTTGCAGCTGCTGTCATTAAGCGTAGCGGCGCGCTGGCTCAAACAGGCCCAGCTGCAACCCGGCGATGAGGGGCTCAAACCGCAGCCGCTGTTGATCCCGGTACGGCTGAAAATCGCTCACGAAGAGTTAAGCGTGATTGATGCCCAGGCGGCGCTGTTAAGCCAGATGGGCATTGATTTACAACGGGAAGGACAGCATGTGACGCTGCGCGCTGTCCCTTTACCGTTACGAACACAAAATTTACAAATCTTGATTCCAGACCTGTTAGGCTATCTCGCCCGGCAGCAAGAGGTTTCTGCTTCCGCACTGGCCCAGTGGCTGGCGCGACGCGACGATGCGGCAGAACCTCACTGGAATCACTCGCAGGCGATCACGCTGCTGGCAGAGCTCGAACGGCTCTGCCCGCATCTGCTGAAATCGCCGCCTTCAGGTCTGTTACAGACCCTTGAGATTGAGAGCGCGCTAAACGCGTTGAAGCATGAGTGAACTGAACCAGGCTAGCCGGCCAAAGGCAATTTTTTTGATGGGGCCGACCGCCTCCGGTAAGACGGCATTAGCCATTGCGCTGCGTCAGCAACTTCCGGTGGAACTTATTAGCGTTGACTCTGCCTTAATCTATCGCGGGATGGATATTGGCACGGCGAAACCGTCGGCACAGGAGTTGGCGCAGGCACCCCATCGCTTGCTGGACATTCGCGACCCGGCGGAGAGCTATTCCGCTGCTGAGTTTCGTCGCGATGCGCTGGCAGAAATGGCGGAGATTACCCAAAAAGGTAAGATTCCGCTGCTTGTTGGTGGAACCATGCTCTACTTCAAGGCGTTGCTTGAAGGATTGTCGCCGTTGCCCTCGGCCGATCCGGACGTGCGTCAGCGGATAGAGCAAATGGCGGCGGAGAAAGGGTGGGATGCCCTGCACCGCCAGCTGTGTGAAATCGATCCGGTCGCCGGTAGTCGTATTCATCCGAATGATCCGCAGAGACTTTCGCGAGCACTGGAAGTTTTTTTTATTTCGGGTAAAACTTTAACGGAACTGACAAAAACGGCCGGTGAAGCGTTACCCTACGATGTGTACCAGTTTGCTATCGCCCCGGCGAGCCGTGAACTGTTACACCAGCGCATCGCGTTGCGTTACGACCAGATGTTAGCGTCAGGTTTTGAAGCGGAGGCTCGGGCACTGTTTGCACGAGGTGATTTGCATACGGACATGCCTTCCATTCGCTGTGTTGGTTACCGTCAGATGTGGTCTTATCTGTCTGGCGAAATCGATTATGACGAAATGGTTTATCGGGGAATTTGCGCCACCCGGCAGCTCGCTAAACGCCAGA
>NZ_JASEWO010000186.1:0-8388 GCF_030024295.1 Pantoea sp. Pa-EAmG | reverse complement strand
AGCGTAAAATAGCGCAAAGGGTTAAACAGGCGAAAAGGTCGTACCAATAATTTCGCGCATTGAGAACCCGGCGGAATATGGCTAAGCAGTTATTTTGTAAGGTGTTGGCGGTAAAACAGCGGGAGAAGCGCGGGCGGGCAGGCAAGGTTACCGGCAGGTGAACCGCCGGTAACAGACAGGGTTTTATAGTTCCTGTTCGAATAACACCAGCACGGCGTCATGCAGCTGTTTCACCGTAAAGGCGCGCGCTGGCGTAATAAAGATGGTGTCGTCACCGGCGATGGTGCCGAGAATGCCTTCGGCTTTGCCGAGGGAGTCGAGCAAGCGGGCGATCAGCTGGGCCGCGCCTGGGCTGGTATGAATCACTACCAGCGCATCGTTATAGTCGATATCCAGCACCAGATTCTTCAGCGGGCTGGTGGTGGTGGGCACGCCCAGTTCGGCAGGCAGGCAGTACACCATCTCCATTTTGGCGTTACGCGTGCGCACCGCGCCAAACTTGGTCAGCATACGAGAAACTTTTGACTGGTTGATGTTGCCGAAGCCGTCTTCCTGCAGCGCCTGGACAATTTCGCCCTGAGAGCTGAACTTTTCTTCTTTCAGTAAGGCTTTGAACGCCTTTATCAGATCGTCTTGTTTAGATGGGTTTCGCATAAGCTACCAATAAAAGAGGGTTGCAGCAGGCAACAGGCCCGGCGCAGATAAATTATTATGCATTTAGATGAATTTTTATGCAATAAGCGGATGCGTGAATTCATGGCATGCGCGTGTGGGGCGGGCATGATAACAGAGTTTTATCCTGCACCAAAATCGCGCGCTGGCGCGCAAAGCGAAGGTTGCAAAGTTGTTATATTATTGAAGTGGTAACAACAAAACGATGATCATTGCCGTCCATAGTCTTCTGGCTGCGACTGGATCATTCAGGCGACTTCTGAAGTGGAGATGTCTCGGGAGCCGATTGCGGCGTAATGTTATTGCGCGACAGGTGTGTCGCTATCGCCTGAGAAGTTGATTAAACTCGTAACCTGATGGATTTTCGGCATATCTCTGCCCCACCTTAATAAGGAGTTCAGGATGAAAGTTGCCGTTCTCGGTGCAGCTGGTGGTATTGGCCAGGCACTCGCTCTGCTGCTCAAGACCCAATTACCCGCAGGTTCAGCCCTCTCACTGTATGACATTGCCCCGGTGACGCCAGGCGTCGCGGTTGATCTCAGCCACATTCCTACTGCCGTGAAAGTCGAAGGGTTCAGTGGCGAAGATGCCACGCCGGCTCTGCACGGCGCCGATGTGGTGCTGATCTCGGCCGGTGTGGCACGCAAACCTGGCATGGACCGCGCCGATCTGTTTAACGTCAACGCCGGTATCGTGCGTAACCTGATTGAACAGGTGGCGACCACCGCGCCAAAAGCGCTGATTGGCGTCATCACTAACCCGGTAAATACCACGGTGGCGATTGCTGCCGAAGTGCTGAAAAAAGCCGGTGTGTACGATAAAAACCGGCTGTTTGGCGTCTCAACGCTGGATGTGATTCGCGCCAACACCTTTGTCGCTGCCCTGAAGGGCAAACAGCCTACGGAGATTGAAGTGCCGGTGGTCGGCGGGCATTCAGGCGTGACTATTCTGCCGCTGCTGTCGCAGGTTAAAGGCGTCAGCTTCAGCGAGCAGGAGATCGCCGACCTGACGAAACGTATTCAGAATGCCGGTACCGAAGTGGTGGAAGCCAAAGCCGGTGGCGGCTCGGCGACGCTGTCGATGGGCCAGGCGGCTGCGCGCTTTGGTCTGTCGCTGATTCGTGCACTGCAGGGCGAAGCCAATGTCGTAGAGTGCGCTTATGTGGAAGGCGATGGCGAGTACGCGCGCTTCTTCTCGCAGCCGCTGCTGCTGGGCAAAAACGGTATCGCCGAACGCCGTCCGCTCGGGCCGCTCAGTGATTTCGAACAGCAGGCGCTTAACGGCATGCTGGAGACGCTGAAAAAAGATATCGCGCAGGGCGAAGAGTTTGTGAAGTAACCCGCGCGTAAAGAAAAAACGCCCGGCGCATGCCGGGCGTTTTGTTTTACAGGCCACCGGATTTGAAGGTCCGGCTGGCAGCCGAACCGTTGCTGGCGGGCGTTTTGCGCCCCAGCGTTTCCATCCGTACCTGGAACGGCGGGAACGGCATCTCAATGCCATGCTCTTCAAAGCCGCGCAGAATCAGCTGATGCAGCTCATGACGCAGCGGCATACGATGGCCCATCTCCGCCGCGTGCACGCGCAGCTCAAACAGCTGAATGCCCTGCTGCAGATCCACCAGGAACACATCCGGCGCTGGCATATCCAGCACGTAGGTGCAGCGATCGGCCGCCTGCTTCAGGATGGTCGTCACCTCTTCGCTGTTAACGTGGGCCGGTGCCGGAATGGTCAGCACCACGCGCGTCACCGAATCCGACAGCGACCAGTTGACGAACTGCTCGGTGATAAAGGCCTTGTTCGGCACAATAATCTCTTTGCGGTCCCAGTCGGTAATGGTGGTGGCGCGCGTATTGATGCGGGTGATGCTGCCGGTCAAATCGCGAATAGTCACGGTATCGCCGATACGAATCGGTTTCTCAAACAGGATGATCAGGCCGGAGATAAAGTTGGCAAAGATCTCCTGCATCCCAAAGCCCAGTCCCAGACCCAGCGCCGCTACCAGCCACTGCAGTTTTGACCACTCCACGCCAATAATCGAGAAGCCAATCAGACCGCCGACCAGCATCAGCGCGTATTTGGTCAGGGTGGTAATGGCGTAACCGGTACCGGGCGACAGGCTGAGGTGTTGCAGCAGCGCCAGCTCCAGCAGCGCCGGCATATTGCGCACCAGCTGGGTGGTAATGATAAAGATCAGGATGGCGATCAGCACGGCACCCAGCGTAATGGGCTGTACGCTCTCGACGCCCTGCACCGTGGTGCTGGCATCCCACAGCGGAATGTTGTCGAGGAAGCTAAACGCGGAGTGAATCTCAGACCACAGCACAATCACCGACACCAGCGCAATCAGCGTCAGAATCGAGCGGACCAGCCGCAGCGACTGTGCGCTGATCGCATCCAGATCGATAATCGGCTCTTCGACTTCCACGGTATCGGTGCTGACGGCAGACTGCTGCTCTTTTTCCTCTTCGCTGCGCGCGCGATTGGCCAGCATATCGGCACGACGCTGGCGCGCACGGTCAAAGGCGATGCGGCGGCGCTGAATCAGCATCCAGCGGCGAATGATGTGGTAAATCACCAGCAGGAAGAACCAGATGCCGACCGAGGTTTCCAGACGCGCCAGCAGCGCCTGCGCGGTGGCCAGATAGCCAATGCAGGAGGCCAGCGCCGCCACCAGCGGGATGGCGATCATCAGGTTCCACAGAATCCGGTTAACGAAGTTGTCGCCGTCGCCCTCTTTATCTAAATAGAGCGGGATACCGGCGCGTTTCAGGCTGACGGTGACAATGCTCAGCGCCCCGCAGATCAGAATAAAGCACAGGCGCCCCAGCGTGGCGGAGAACTGCGGATCGTCGAGGTTGGCGAAAGCTATCAGCAGCATAATCAGCGGTACGATCAGGCCGACCGTCAGTGAGTAGTAGCGCATGGCGCGCGCAACCCGCGCCTGCGGCCAGCGGAAGTGTACGACAAACAGGCCGTCAGGACGGGCAAACGCCGCGCTGATCATGAATGCCCACAGCAGCGGCAGGGTGGCAGTGATGCCATCGCCAATCGCCACGGCAAACGGGTAAGGCCAGGCGTGCTGCAGGCCAAAGCCGAGCGCGGCCCACAGCACCGGCAGCGGCACCGCGACCAGAATCGACCAGAAGACGGTGCGCAGCGTCAGGCTGAAGCGGTCCTGCGTCACTTTCCCCACGCGGCTGGCCGCGCGCGCCATAAAGGCGTTGTAGTGACGACGCGTGCTGATGCTAAAGCCCACCAGCAGAATGGCGCCAATAATCGGCAGCACCGTTTCGCGGTTAGTGAACATCATCGCCAGCGCTTTGCCCAGCTGGCCCAGCGTGTCCAGCGACAGCAGGCGCGTCAGATCGGTTGCCACGTCCAGCGGATATTTCAGGCCAACCGGGCTGACGTCGGCGGTCCAGAACAGATAGCGGTGCGTCGCCTCTTTAACTTCACTCAGCGCGTCCTGCAGCTGCGTATTGGAAACCTTCAGCTTGGTGATTTCCAGAATCAGCGTGTCGCAGCCGGAAATCAGCGAGTTAAGCAGTTCACGCTGGGTTTTCAGCTGGGCATCCAGAATGCGCGTCTGTTCACTGGTGAACGGCGTGCCGTCCGCCTGTTTCTCTTTGCGCAGCGCCTGCTGGCGCTCCAGCAGGTCTTCATAATGCAGCCGCTGCACGCGCAGCTGGCCCATTTCACTGTCGATCTGCTGGGATTTCGGCATCTCCGGCAGGCGCGCCACCTGCGCGCGCAGCGCTTCACCCAGCAGATTCGACACGCCCAGCCACTGTGACTGCTCGCGCAGCGTGCTCAGCGCCTGGCGCACCTGCAATGTCTGATTGGTGGCGAGACGCTGCTGCGAGGCCACCAGATCCATACGCTGCGCCTGCTGATTCAGATCGGCGGAGAGCTCGCGGTTAACGCGGAACTGATCGCTGATGGAGGCCGGCAGATCGCCGCTGTTTTCCGCCAGCTGTTCGGTGCGCTCCAGCGCCAGTTCGGCTTCGCGCTGGCGCTGGTTGTTGAGCTGATTGCGCAGCGCCTGCAGATAGTTATCCAGCTGGGTGGCTTTGCGCTGATGCACTTCCGCGCGCATGCGCGCCAGCTCCTGACGGTTATTAGCCGACAGCTGCGCCAGCTCCAGCTCATCTACCCGCGCTTTACTGGCAGCGCTCTCGGTCTGACGCGCATAAATCTGCGCCTGTGCCAGCGGGGTAGCGGCAGCCGCCACGCCCTGTGCGCGCCGTTCGCTTTCGGTCATGGCGCGCCGCGCATCGGTCTGCTGCTGCGGCAGCTGCGACAGAGAATCGCTGATTTCTCGGGCGCGATCCTGCTCCTGCTGCGCCTGGCGGCTCTCCTCCAGCAGCTGGCTGCTAACCTGCAGGATCTCCTGATCCAGCTCGGCATTGCTCATGTTGCTGCGCACTGGCTTGCTGCTGTCGGTCAGCGTGGCGATTTGCTGACGCAACTCGCGCGCCAGCCGCGGGAAATCATCGATTACCTGCTGATACTGTTTCGCCCGTTCCAGCGAGTCGTCGCGTTCGGACAGGAAATTAATTGCTGCTTCCAGCGCCTGCACCTGTTCGGCCTGGCTGGGCGAGCTTTTCGCGGATTTCGCCGTTTCCAGATCCTGTTTCAGCTGGCTGGCGGGTGGAACAGTGGCGGCAAAGACGGTGCTGCTGAGCACCAGGCTCAGCAGCAGAAAAAGAGAGGCGCGCACGGCGGTGTTTCCCGGAATTAGTCGATGAGCGGAGCGCTGTCGCCGGGCTGCGGCAGGGCGATAGCCAGCGGCTGACCCAGGCGGGTTTTGCTTTCGGCTTCAAGGCTTTCAGCCAGCTTGACGCGGTTCGGCGCGAACAGGTTGATCACCGTCGAGCCCAGCTTAAAGCGGCCCATCTCCTGACCTTTCAGCAGCACGACCGCGCCATCATGATCGGCCGATGGGTAGCGCCAGCGTTTGATCACCCCTTCGCGCGGCGGCGTCACGGTGCCGGCCCAGACGGTTTCGATGCTGCCGACAATGGTGGCGCCCACGAGGATCTGCACCATCGGGCCGTGATCGGTATCGAATACGCAGATCACGCGTTCGTTACGGGCAAACAGGTTCGGGATGTTGCGCGCGGTCAGCGGGTTAACCGAGTAGAGATCGCCCGGCACGTAGATCATTTCGCGCAGGATGCCGTTACACGGCATGTGCACGCGGTGGTAGTCGCGCGGCGCAAGGTACGTGGTAACGAACTCACCGTCGACAAATTTTTCCGCCAGATCGTCATTGCCGGCCAGCAGCGCCTGCAGCGAGTAAGTGTGGCCTTTGGCCTGGAAGATCTGATCGCCAGCAATACGGCCCAGCTGGCTGATGGCGCCATCGGCTGGCAAGGCCAGCAGCGAAGCGTCCGGATCGATAGGGCGTGCACCCTCTTTTAACGGGCGTACAAAGAAGTCATTAAAGGTGCGGTAGCTGCCGGTGTGCGGCTTGCTGGCTTCCGCCATATCCACTTTGTAGAACCAGACAAAAATATCAATGACCGCTTTGGTCAGCCAGCCAGCGCGGCGGCTGGCGCCCCAACCGGCGAGTTCGGTCAGCGCTTTTTTAGGCAGAATGTGATTCAGGCCGAGTTTAAAACGATCAAACACCGTTGCCTCCTGGCTTAATAACGTTTGGTTTACACAAAAGGGGGCGGATTGTAGCAGCGCCCCGGTCAGTTGGCGAATGTGCCGTTGTACCCGTTAATCTTCGCTGGCGGAAAAGTTTTTACGCGTTTTTACCTGCGCCATGCTCTCCAGAATACGGTGGTAGTTATCGAAGCGTGAAATGTCGATGATCCCGTTCTCCACCGCTTCGCGGATGGCGCAGCCAGGGTCGTTGTCGTGCTTGCAGTCACGGAACTTACAACCGCCGAGAAATTCACGAAATTCGACAAATCCCTGGGTAATTTGTTCCGGCTCCAGATGCCACAAACCGAACTCGCGCACGCCAGGCGAATCGATGACATCGCCGCCGTGCGGGAAGTGATAAAGCCGTGAGGCGGTGGTGGTGTGCTGGCCGAGGCCGGACACGTCCGACACATCATTGGTCAGGATCTCATCGCCTGCCAGGTCGAGGCCGAGCAGATTGTTCAGCAGGCTGGATTTACCCACGCCCGACTGGCCGGCAAAAATGCTGACCCGGCCGGTGAGCGCCGCTTCCAGATCCTTCAATCCATCTTTGGCGCGGCTCGACACCATCAGTACGCGATAGCCAATGTGGCGATAGATATCCATCTGCTCATCGACAAACGCCCGCGCGTCGTCATCCAGCAGATCGGTTTTATTCAGTACCAGCAGCGGCTCCACGCCGAGCGTTTCGCTGGCCACCAGATAGCGATCGATAATGTTCAGCGACAGCTCCGGCAGGATCGCCGACACAATTATGATCTGATCAATGTTGGCGGCGATTGGTTTCACGCCGTCATAGAAGTCCGGACGCGTCAGCACCGTCTGGCGCGGGTGTACGGCTTCAACAATACCTTTGCCACCGTTTTCGCCGGCGGCGCGCCACACTACGCGGTCACCGGTGACCAGCGAGCGAATGGTGCGGCGGATATTACAGCGATGCACCTCGCCGGCGCTGTCTTCCACATCCGCGTGCATGCCAAAGCGGCTGATCACTACGCCTTCAGAGGCTTCACCAAACAGGCTGTCGTCCGGTTCCGGCTTTTCGTTCCGTTGCTGCAGACGACGCTGATGGTTGGCGCTGACGCGACGTTGTTGACCCTTCGACAATTTATTTTTGCTCACGCATCCTCTCACGCTTTCGCCAGGCTTCGCCCCGCTGGGCAAAACGTCTATGATACACCTTAATTCAGGCTAATGACGACTTTGGCAACAGGCGGGAAATGCATGACAGCGGGAAATGAAAACAATCTGATTTGGATCGACCTGGAAATGACCGGACTGGATCCGGAGCGCGATCGCATTATTGAGATCGCCACCATTGTAACAGACGCCAACCTCAACATTCTGGCCGAAGGTCCGGTACTGGCGGTGCATCAGTCCGATGCGCAGCTGGCGCTGATGGATGACTGGAATGTACGCACCCACACCAATAGCGGGCTGGTTGCGCGCGTGAAGGCCAGCCAGCATGACGATCGAGCGGCGGAGCAGGCGACGATTGCGTTTCTGCAGCAGTGGGTTCCGGCCAACACCTCGCCGATTTGCGGCAACAGCATTGGCCAGGATCGCCGCTTCCTGTTTAAGTACATGCCGGAGCTGGAAGCCTATTTCCACTACCGCTATCTGGATGTCAGCACGCTGAAAGAGCTGGCGCGCCGCTGGAAGCCAGAGATTCTGCCAGGCTTTAAAAAAGCCGGTACGCATCAGGCGCTGGACGACATTCGCGAGTCCATTGCCGAGCTGGCCTACTACCGCGAGCACTTCCTGCAGCTGTAAATCAACGCGGGTGCGCAGGAAAGCAGCAGTTTGCCGATTAAAACAGCAAACGCGCGCAAAGCGCAAAATTTTGCTTTGCAACGCTTGCGGCGGGAAGGATTTCTCGTATAATGCGCACCCCGTACCGGTGAAGAATTTACAACAGGTACGGAGCAGTAAAAGTAACAAATGTTCTGAATCAGGTAGTTCAGTTGCGCTAAGGCGGTCAATGCCGCAGCAGATTGAAAGACAATGATGCGGGAATAGCTCAGTTGGTAGAGCACGACCTTGCCAAGGTCGGGGTCGCGA
>NZ_JASEWO010000185.1:0-8395 GCF_030024295.1 Pantoea sp. Pa-EAmG | reverse complement strand
TCGACCCCCACCATGTCAAGGTGGTGCTCTAACCAACTGAGCTAAGAGCGCAACACGCTGTCAGGGCGACAGCGGGGACGAATATTAACGGCAGGCCGTGATGCTGGCAAGCGGAAAAGTGATTTTTCCTGACGACTGACCAGCAACTGTGCTATGCGTCGTTTTTTTCGCCATTGCGGGCCAAATAAACGCCCGCTCAGCCACTTAGCGCGCGGCGCGCGCCAGAATCACCTGCGCCGGTAAACGTTGCAGACGGCGGATGCGCCAGATCATCATCACCGCCGCCGACGTCAGACCGACGATAAATCCGCACCAGAAACCGGCCGGCCCCAGCGGTGCCACCACCCAGTCGGTCAGCGCCAGCACGTAACCCACCGGCAGCCCCAGCACCCAGTAGGCGATCAGGGTAATAAAGAAGATCGAGCGCGTGTCCTTATAGCCGCGCAGGATACCGCTGCCGATCACCTGAATCGAATCTGAGAACTGGTAGATGGCCGCCAGCAGCATCAGCTGCGCCGCCAGGGTAATCACTTCCGGATTCGCGGTATAGAGCGCGGCAATATCGTGGCGGAAGGTCACGGTAAACAGCGCGGTTATCGCCGCCATGGTGATACCCACGCCCTGACCGGTCCACGCGGCGATGCGGGCCTGTTCGGCCGAGCCCTGGCCCAGACGGTAACCGACACGAATGGTGGTGGCGACGCCGAGTGACAGCGGCAGCACAAACATCAGCGAGCTAAAGTTGAGCGCGATCTGATGACCAGCGACTTTCACAATGCCGAGCGGCGATACCAGCAGCGCCACCACGGCAAACAGCGTGACCTCGAAAAACAGCGCCAGCGCGACCGGTAATCCCAGCGTGAACAGGCGCGTCAGGATGGCGCGCGACGGTGGCGACCAGCGGTTATGCATGCGGATATCGCGCATGGCCGGCATGCGCTTCAGCCAGAAGCGCATCACCAGATACATCACCCAGTAAACCGACGCGGTGGCGACGCCACAGCCCACGCCGCCCAGCGCAGGCATACCGAAATGGCCGTAAATAAAAACATAGTTCAGCGGAATGTTGGTCAGCAGGCCGAGGAAACCCAGCAGCATCGCCGGCTTAGTCTTCGATAGCCCTTCACACTGATTACGTGCCACCTGGAAAAACAGGTAGCCCGGTGCGCCCCACAGCAGCGCGTGCAGATAACCTTCTGCTTTGGCCGCCAGCTGAGGATCAATGTCATGCATGGTGTGAATCAGGTAGCCGGCGTTCCACAGCACCACCATAATCAGCAGCGCCACGCCCGCCGCCAGCCAGTAACCCTGGCGCACCTGTTCTGCGATGCGTTCGCGTCGCCCGGATCCGTTGAGTTGCGCAACGGTTGGCGTCAATGCCAGCAGCAGACCATGACCAAACAAAATGGCGGGAAGCCAGATAGAGGTGCCGACAGCAACGGCGGCCATATCCGTGGCGCTCACCGCACCGGCCATAATGGTATCCACAAAACCCATCGCCGTCTGAGCCACCTGAGCAAGGATGACCGGGATCGCGAGGGCCAGCAATTGACGCGCTTCTGTTAAATACTTCTGCACGTATCACCTGCGTAATTTAAGAAGAGAGCGGGGTGAAATCCCCAAAGAATGCGCGACCTAGTGTAGCGGTAGCCCGCACTTCCGCCAAACATTGATCGCATTTGGTTGCGCCATTTGTGTAAAGTTTGCGCGCCGGCAAATTAAACCTTGCGGCGCAAGCTGTGATAAACTGCCACAAACTTCGCAGAGGCTGAAATTATGTTTACCGGAATTGTGCAGGGCACGGCAGAAATTGTCGCCATTGAAGAAAAAGAGTTGTTCCGCACCCACACCGTGCGCTTGCCTGCTGAGCTGCTGCCCGGCCTGGCGCTGGGCGCCTCGGTAGCGCACAACGGGTGCTGCCTGACGGTGACCGCCATTGACGGCGATCGCGTCAGCTTCGATCTCATCAAAGAGACGCTGCGCATCACCAACCTCGGTGAATTACAGGTTGGTGACATCGTGAATATTGAGCGCGCCGCGAAATTCAGCGATGAAATTGGCGGACACCTGATGTCCGGCCATATTATGACCACCGCCGAAATCTGTAAAATTATCCAGTCAGAGAATAACCGCGAAGTGTGGTTTAAATTACAGGACGCTGAGCAGATCAAATATATTCTGCATAAAGGATTCGTCGGCATCGATGGTATCAGCCTGACGGTTGGTGATGTCACCAAAAGTAAGTTCTGCGTGCACCTGATCCCGGAAACGCTGGAGCGCACCACGCTGGGCGCGAAGAAGCTGGGGCACCGGGTCAATATCGAAATCGATCCGCATACCCAGGCGATTGTCGACACCGTCGAACGTGTGCTGGCGCAGCGTGATGCCGCGGCCGCGCTGGTGGCACAAACGCTGCCGGACGCGGAGTAATCGCGAATAAAAAAGGCGCGGTAAGCGCCTTTTAGCATTGCACGGAAATCAACGCGCCACGCGCAAACCGCCTTCAGCGCCGCGGCTGAAAACTACCTGCCACAGCTGAATATCGCGCGCGCGAAACGCACCGGCGCAGGCGTTGAGGTAATAGCTGAACATCCGTTTGAAACGCTCGCCATACTTCTCCGCCAGCTGCGGCCATGCCGCCTGGAATCGCTCATGCCAGGCCATCAGCGTGGTGTCATAATCCGCGCCGAAGTTGTGCCAGTCTTCCATGATGAAGTGGGATTCGCTGGCATCGGCGATTTGCCGTACCGACGGTAAACAACCGTTGGGGAAAATGTATTTATCGATCCACGGGTCGACGTTCATGTCGGTTCTGATCGCCCCAATGGTGTGCAGCAAAAACAGGCCTTCCGGTTTCAGGTTACGATCAACCACATCGAAGTAGGTGGCATAGTTTTTCGGCCCGACGTGTTCGAACATGCCCACCGACACGATGCGGTCAAACTGCTGGTTCAAATCACGGTAATCCTGCAGCAGAATGGTCACATCCAGACCGGCACAGCGCTGCTGCGCCATTTTCTGCTGCTCGGCAGAGATAGTCACGCCATGCACTTTCACCCCGTAATGACGCGCGGCGAATTCCGCCAGTCCGCCCCAGCCGCAGCCGATATCCAGTAGCGTCATGCCCGGCTCAAGCTGCAGCTTGCGGCAGATCATATCCAGCTTGTCCTGCTGTGCCTGCTCCAGCGTTTCCGCGCTTTTCCAGTAGCCGCAGGAGTACTGCATAAACGGATCGAGCATCAGTGAAAACAGGTCGTTGCCAAGATCGTAGTGCTCTTTACCAACAATCCAGGCGCGTTTCTTTGACTGCAGATTGGTGAGGCGCGCCGCGGCAATGCGCAGCGTATCTTTAAAATGGTGCGGTAACTGCTTATCCAGATGATGTTTCAGCACGCGGTGGAAGAACATATCCAGACGTTCACACTCCCACCAGCCGTCCATGTAGCTTTCACCGAGGCCCAGCGATCCCTCCTGCAGGACCCGTTTGAAAAAATCCGCATGTCTGACCTGAATATCCCAGGGGCGTGTGCCGTTGATGTGAATGTCCGCCCGCTCCAGTAATTCATGGGCGATACGAAACCATTGGTTTTCTTCAAGGCTCACTTCTTCTATACACGATGAACTCATAGCTTCTCCATCACCTTTCCGATTTGAACCTGAGGAAATAATAGTCAATTTCCTCAGGCCTGTGAGAGAACTCACGGAAAATCCGTGCGCCAGATAGCCGACGTATTACAGAGGTATGAATCTGAATAGAAATGTCTGCCACAACTCCGGAGGTGAATATCGTGCAGACGCCATCCCAGCGACAGTGTCGCTAAAAAATACGCTCATTATGTTATTGATTTGTTGCAGAAATGCTGACCCACTGAGTATATGCTCACGCAGGTCAGTATTCAATGGCTTATCGTTAGTTTGCTAACGATAATCGTTGCCTTAGCAATTATCTTCGCAGGGACGGGAAGCGTGAGCAATATCACTTTGTGCGCTGGCGCTACGCTGCCACAGGAAACCGGCCCAGGCGAGGATCACCGTGGCCACCATGACCAGCGTGGTATGTAACAGCGCCTGCTGCAGACCGGCGGAAACAATCAGGCTGGCGAGGAAGCATAAGCCCAGCTGCAGCAGATTCTGCAGGCCGGCCGCTTTGCCGGTGGCCTGCGGGAACGGGGCGAGGGCGCTGGACACCACAATCGGGTAAATCGCGCCATTGGCCAGCGCCATGCCGCAGAACGGCAGCAGCAGAGCCACCAGCGGCGGCGTGGTCATCAGCGCCACCGCAAACAGGCCCAGAATGCTCAGGCTGTAAATCATCAGCAACCACGGCAGCAGCTGCGCACCCTGAAAACGGTTCAGCAGTGCGCGACAGCCAAACCCGCCCAGCAGGAAGGCGATGGTCTGCGGAATATAGCTCAGGCCAATGTCCGCCGGGCTCAGACCCGCGGCGGCGAGGATAAACGGCGAGCCGGTCAGCCAGGCGAAGAAACTGGCGGAACAGGCGGCATAAATCACTACGTTACCGCTGTAAATACGCGTCGCCAGCAGCGTCAGCCAGCTGGGCTGCGGCGTGCTTTCGTGGCGCGCACGCGGCGCGCTGGCCAGTTTCAGCGTGCCGAACAGCAGCACCAGCGTCACCAGCGTGAGCGCGAGGAAGATGGCGCGCCAGTGAAAATGGGCCATCAGCCAGGCACCCAGCAGCGGTGCCAGCGCCGGTGACAGCGCCACCAGCGGCATAATCGTGGCAAATACTTTGTTGGCTTTGGCCTGCGGATAGCGATCAACCACCAGCGCCTGCCAGCTCACCGCTGCGGCGCACACGCCTACCGCCTGCACAAAACGCAGCGCCAGCATCAGCCAGACGTTAGTCACCCACAGCATGGCAAGACAGCTCAGCGCAAACAGGCTCAGGCCCGCCAGCAGAATGGGTTTACGGCCGAAGCGGTCCGACAGCACGCCCCACAGCACCTGCGCACAGGCAAAGCCGCCCAGAAACAGGCTCAGGCTGGCGCTGATGGTGCCCGGTGCGGAAGCAAAGTCGCGCTGCATGGCGCCGAAGGCGGGTAAATACATATCGGTGGCCAGAAAGCCGAGCATGCTCAGCACGGCAAGGTAAGGCAGAAATCCTTTGGATGACAGCATGGTTTTTCTCATTCGGCAGGTTGAACGGCGGGGAGTGTAAAAGGGTGCAGCGGGCTTTGTGAAACGCTAATATTTGCAGGGTGCTGTTAAAATTTTTGATGGGAAAACTATGTGGTCGGAATATGCACTTGAGGTGGTGGACGCGGTAGCGCGCACCGGCAGTTTTAGCGCGGCGGCGCAGGAGCTGCACCGCGTGCCCTCTGCCATCAGCTATACCGTGCGCCAGCTGGAAGGCTGGCTGGCGGTACCGCTGTTTGAGCGGCAGCATCGCGAAGTGGTGCTGACGGCAGCAGGCGAGCATTTTGTGCGTGAAGGGCGTTCTGTTATCAAAAAAATGATGGCCACGCGCCGCCAGTGTCAGCAGCTGGCTAATGGCTGGCGCGGTCAGCTCAGTATCGCGGTAGATTGCATCGTCAAACCGCAGCGCACCCGCCAGCTGGTAAAGGATTTTTACCGCCATTTCCCCGATATGGAGCTGATCATCAGCTACGAAGTATTTAACGGCGTGTGGGACGCGCTGGCTGATGGTCGTGTCGATGTGGCGATTGGCGCCACCCAGGCCATTCCGGTCGGCGGCCGCTTCGCCTTTCAGGATATGGGCGCGCTCAACTGGCGCTGCGTGGTGAGTCCGCAGCATGCGCTGGCCCACAGTCCGCAGCTGGACGATGAAACCCTGCGCGCCTGGCCGTCGCTGGTGCTGGAAGATACGTCGCGCGCGCTGCCGCGCCGCATGACGTGGACGCTGGATAACCAGCGGCGGCTGGTGGTGCCGGAGTGGGAAACCGGGCTGGATTGCCTGCAGGCCGGATTGTGCGTGGGCATGGTGCCGGGCCACCTGGCGCGCCCGCTGCTGGACAGCGGCGCGCTGGTGGAGCTGGCGTTACCGCAGCCATTTCCGGACAGCCCGTGTTGCGTCAGCTGGTCTGAGCAGCGCGCGTCACCGGCGCTGGCGTGGTTACTGGAATATCTGGGCGATGCGGAGACGCTGAACCACGAGTGGCTCAGCGAGAAGGTGGCTTAACGGCGGTAATCGCGGAACGGGCCATCGGCCACGGAGCGGCGCTCAATCAGCGTGGGCTGCACTTCAATGGTCTGCGGCTCTTCGCGTTTGCTGGTGATGCGGTCCAGCAGCATCTCCAGTGCCTTTTCCCCCAGCTGTGCTTTCGGCTGGTGCACGGTTGTCAGCGCCGGGGTGAAGTAGCGCGCGTTGCGCACATTGTCATAGCCAATTACCGAAATGTCCTGCGGCACGCGCAGTCCCATCTCGTCGGCCGCGCAAATCGCGCCCATCGCCATGATATCGCCGCCGCAGAACACCGCCGTCGGGCGCTGTTTCTGGTTAAGGATCTGCTGCATAGCCTGATAACCTGACTCCGGTTCGAAGTCACCCTGTACAATCCACTCGGGATGGACGCTGATGCCCGCTTCCTGCATCGCCTTCAGAAAACCCGCATGACGACCGCCACCGGTGTTGCGCTCCATCTGGCCGGGGATAGCACCGATATCGCGATGGCCGCGCTCAATCAGGTATCGTCCGGCGAGGTAACCGCCGTGGAACGCATTGTCCTGCACGGTATCGGTAAAGTCCCCGCGCGATTCGCCCCAGTCCATGACCACCATCGGGATATTGCGGTTCTCTTCCAGCATCTGCAGAAGATCGTCGGGATATTCGGAGCACATGACCAGCAGGCCATCGACGCGCTTTTGCGCCATCATTGACAAATAGGCACGCTGTTTTTGCAGATCGTTATGCGCGTTGCCGAGAATCAGCGTGTAACCACGCTCAAAGCAGTGATTCTCCACGGCTTCAATAATTTCGGCGAAGTAGGGCGCTTCGCTGGAGGTCGCCAGCAGGCCCAGCGTCTTGGTGTGATTCACCTTCAGGCTGCGGGCCACCGCGCTCGGTGAGTAATGCAGCGCTTTAATCGCTTCCCATACGGCGTTACGCGTCTCTTCCGCGACAAAACGCGTTTTGTTGATGACATGCGAAACCGTGGTTGTTGAGACCCCGGCGCGTTTCGCCACATCTTTAATGGTTGCCATGAAAATGGTACTCCTGGGCTTATCGCAACTTACTGATAAGTATATTGTTAAACGTTTGCGTCTGCTAATGGTTTTGCGCCCTGAATATCAGGGCTAATCTGCTTAATCGGGCAGGGAAACATCCTTCAGCAGGCTGTCAATGCAGCATGCGCTAAATCTGTTGCGCAACGAAAGGCGGCGATTCTAGCAAGCCGGGGCGGATAACACGAGATTTTTGCCCATCACTGTGCGAAAATTATTTAACCATGCAAACTGTGTGACTAAGGAGTTGTGATGAGTACCGATTTAAAACTGGCATTGACCACCACCGCCGCTGCTCTGCTGATGATTATTGCCTTTAGCTTTACCGCCATTCTGCATTAATAAAAAAGCCGGTGCTGCTGAACAGCCACCGGCTTTTTTGTTGCGCAACGCTGAGGTTAGCGCACGGTTTTCGGCGTCATCATACGGCGCGCGCCAACGTAATGCTTCTGCCAGTAATCCTCGCCCAGCGCGCTAATCTGAATGTCCTTACCGGTGCGCGGAGACTGAATGAATTTGCCATTGCCCAGATAAACCCCGACATGGTCGGCGGTACCGCGGTTGTTGATGCGGAAGAACACCAGATCGCCTTTCTCCAGCATCTCACGCTTAATTGGTGCCGCATCGCGCAGGTGATACATCTCATTGGCGGTGCGGGGAAATTTAAACTTCACCAGGTCTTTGTAGGCGTACCACACTAAACCACTGCAGTCGAAACCGGTGTGCGGTGAGGTGCCTCCCCACTGATACGGTTTACCCAGCTGGCCCATCAGTTTCGTCATCGCGGTTTCGCGCGCTTTTTGATAGCGCAAGCGGTGGGCTTTGCTCATTTTAATGCCGCTCAGCTGCTGCACTTCATCATCAACGGCAACGTCACGCGATTTTTTCGCCAGCCGCTGATGACCATATTTTTTCGCACTGAGCTTAAGTGGGGATTTGCGCTGCGTGGTGTGCTGAAGTACCGTTTCGCTTTTCTGCTGTTTTTTCAGCCTGAACTTCTGTACCGACGTCAGGCGTGACTTTTTGCTGGTGGTTTTCACCGGGCGTCGTTTGCGACGATCATCTTCACGCGCGTTCTTTTTCTCCGCTTTCTGCAAACTGGCATTAACCGGCGCATGCGGAGAAGCCGCCGCCACATTAAAGAACAGTTGGGCAAAAGCCAGTATGAAAAGCGTAATCAGTAAACGCATAG
>NZ_JASEWO010000390.1:0-853 GCF_030024295.1 Pantoea sp. Pa-EAmG | reverse complement strand
ACCGTCGCCTCCATCGCGGGCATCACGAACGACGTCGTGATCCACATGTACACCGCGACTGCTCCCACCTGGCGCGACACTGTGCTCGGGCGGGATCGCTCGGCGCTGCGCGAATTGATTCTCGATGGCGGCCGCGACCTCCTGGAATTGGCGGGCCAACTCCCGAACGTGCGCTTCCAGTTCTCCCCCGAGGTCTTCAACCTGACGGAGCCCGACTACGTGGTCGAGATCTGCGACGCGATCACCGAACTGTGGGATGCGCGCCCCGAGCGCCCGGTGATCCTCAACCTGCCCGCCACCGTCGAGATCGCGACCCCCAACGTGTATGCCGACCAGATCGAGTACATGCACCGCACGCTCGCCCGGCGCGACGGCGTCATTCTCTCAGTGCACCCGCACAACGACCGCGGCACCGGCATCGCGTGCGCGGAGTTGGCGGTGCTCGCCGGCGCACAGCGCGTCGAGGGGTGCATCTTCGGCAACGGCGAGCGCACCGGAAACGTCGACATCGCGACGCTCGCCCTCAACCTGCACGCGCAGGGCGTCGACCCGATGATCGATTTCTCAGACATCGACGAGGTGCGCCGCACCGTGGAGTACTGCAACCGCAGCGAGGTGCACCCGCGGCACCCGTATGTCGGCGACCTGGTGCACACCGCCTTCAGCGGAACGCACCAGGCCGCCATCAAGAAAGGCTTCGCCGAGCACCGCGCGCGGGCGGCAGCCGACGGGGTCCCCGAGCACGAGGCCGAGTGGCGCGTGCCCTATCTGCCTATCGACCCGGCCGACATCGGGCGCAACTACGATGCGGTGATCCGCGTCAATTCCCAGTCGGGCAAGGGCGGCATCGCGT
>NZ_JASEWO010000184.1:0-8399 GCF_030024295.1 Pantoea sp. Pa-EAmG | reverse complement strand
CAAAGATGACCTGCGTCAGGACTTCGAAGACAGCCCGGAAATTATCCAGAGCGGACTGTATAAACACACCTATATCGATGAGTATGACACCCCGGGTGGAGAGCCTATCGCTGCGCTGATTTCCGCCTACGAATTTGATGCGTCTGCGCAGGATGTCGCGCTCCTGCGCAACATTTCAAAGGTCGCTGCTGCTGCCCACATGCCGTTTATCGGTTCCGCGGGACCGAAATTCTTCCTGAAAGACAGCATGGAAGAGGTGGCGGCCATCAAGGATATCGGTAACTATTTCGATCGCGCTGAATACATCAAGTGGAAATCCTTCCGCGAGACGGACGATGCCCGCTATATCGGTCTGGTGATGCCGCGCGTGCTGGGTCGCCTGCCGTATGGCCCGGACACCGTGCCGGTGCGCAGCTTCAACTATGTGGAAGAAGTGAAAGGCCCGGATCATGACAAATACCTGTGGACCAACGCCTCGTTTGCCTTTGCGTCTAACATGGTTCGCAGCTTCATCAACAACGGCTGGTGCGTGCAAATCCGTGGCCCTCAGGCCGGTGGTGCCGTTCAGAACCTGCCTATTCATCTGTACGATCTGGGCACCGGCAATCAGGTGAAGATCCCGTCAGAAGTGATGATCCCGGAAACACGCGAATTTGAGTTCGCCAACCTCGGTTTCATTCCGCTGTCCTACTACAAAAATCGCGATTACAGCTGTTTCTTCTCGGCGAACTCCACGCAGAAACCGGCCCTGTATGACACCGCCGATGCGACGGCCAACAGCCGTATCAATGCGCGTCTGCCATACATCTTCCTGCTGTCCCGCATTGCGCACTACCTGAAGCTGATTCAGCGCGAAAATATCGGCACCACCAAAGACCGTCGTCTGCTGGAGCTGGAGCTCAACACCTGGGTGCGCAGTCTGGTGACCGAAATGACCGATCCGGGCGACGAACTGCAGGCTTCACACCCGCTGCGTGACGCGAAAGTGGTGGTGGAAGACATCGAGGATAATCCGGGCTTCTTCCGCGTGAAGCTGTACGCGATCCCGCACTTCCAGGTGGAAGGGATGGACGTCAATCTGTCGCTGGTTTCCCAGATGCCGAAAGCCAAATCCTGAGGCGAGGGGAAATCAGGGATGAAAATTTACCGCCCACTTTGGGAGGATGGGGCCGCTCTGGCCCCGCAACAATTCCAGCAGCAGGCACGCTGGAGTGAATACGTTACCGACATGGTCGCCCGGATGGGGTTTTCTCATCCCTGGGGCGTGGTGGCGGCAGAATTTGATGATGCAGCACTGGCGCTCTCGCGCCTGAACGCCACCCGTCTGGTCGTACGTTTCCAGGATGGCACGATTGTTGATACGGATCTGGCGGATAATATTCCGCCGGTCTGTGATTTGTCTGCCGCAAACGGCTCTGAGGCTGTTGAGGTGGTTGCCGCACTGCCGCTGCTTAGCGCCAGCGGTGGCAACCTTGATAACGGCCAGGACAGTGAACGCCCGCGTCGCTGGAAAGCCGAACGTGTGGTGGTGCAGGAACTGGCCGGCCATGAAAGCGGGGAGCTTGCGATCCTGCGTCATGCGCTGACCCTGCGTCTGTCCAGCCAGGAAAACGCAGCATACCTGACCTGTCCGGTGGCCCGTCTGGTGCGTAATGCACAGGGGCAGTGGAGCCGGGACCCGTCCTTTATCCCGCCAATGCTGTCTGCTGCTGCCAGTCCGTGGCTTGCCACCGAACTGGGTGACCTGCTGGTCCGTCTGCAGGCCCGTCGCCGTCGCCTGATGGCCATGCGCCGGGAAAGCAATGAGCGGATGGCCGACTTTGCGGTCGCGGATGTCTCCCTGTTCTGGCTGCTCAATGCCCTGAACAGCGCCGAGCCGGTGCTGACGGAACTGCTTCAGACGCCTGAGCGTCACCCGGAACTGCTGTACCGCGAACTGACCCGTCTGGCCGGCAGCCTGCTGACTTTCTCACTTGAGCACGACGCCGGCGATATTCCTGCTTACCAGCACGATGCACCGGAGCGGGTATTCCCGCCGCTGCTGGCACTGCTCGATAAGCTGCTGGAAGCGAGCCTGCCGTCACGGGTGGTGAGTATCCACCTGGAGCATCAGGATCAGATCTGGAAAGGTGCCCTGCACGATGCGCGTCTGCGCGAAGGGGCGGATTTCTACCTCTCCGTACGTTCCTCCATGCCGAACCATGAGCTTCAGACTAAATTCCCGCAGCTGTGTAAAGCGGGCAGCTTTGAAGATGTGTCGGATGTGGTGAATGTGGCTCTGAGCGGGATGGTTATCAGGCCGCTGACCCATGTGCCGGCCGCTATCCCGTTACGCTTTGAGAACCAGTATTTCTCGCTGGATCTGAGTAGTGAGGCAGCGCGGGCGATGCTGGAAGCGGGAAGCTGCACCTTCTATACCCCGCGCTCACTGGGGGATGTGAAACTTGAACTCTTTGCGGTGCTGCGCACATGAATACATCAGAAATAAGTCAAATTGAGCGTATTTTCTACCCCGGCTGGCTGATGGCCAGCCAGCTGCGGGGCGGACAGGAGGTTCGTGACGGGGAAGGTCTCTATCGTCGGGCCTGCCGTCTGGTGCAGGAGGCAAAAGCGGCGCTCACGGAGGCAGGTTACAGCGACATCAGCTGTGACCATATGGTGTATGCCCTGTGTGCACTGCTTGATGAGAGCGTGATGAACCGGGGAACCACCGATGATGGCTATCTGACCTGGCGGCGTGACCCGCTGCAGGCACACTTCTTTGGCACTCTCAATGCCGGTGAGGAGTTGTGGGCAAGGATCCGGGACCTGCTGAAAGAAACCGCCCCTGACGCCGCCGTCCTGATCTGTATGCACCGGACTCTGCAACTGGGGTTTGTGGGGCAATATCGTGCCCAGGATGATGAGCGTCGGGAAGATATTGTTCGCGCTCTTGCGGAACGGGTACCGGCCTTTACGCTGGCACAGGACGCTCCCATTGTTGCTCGGGCATCACGCCTGCGCAGCGGCCGTCGCGGGTACTGGCTGAGCTGGGTTGTGGCCGCTGTCGCCCTGGTGGCGCTCTGGTTCTTCCTTTCGTCTTCGCTTACCGAACTGGTAAGCCAGACCGTCAGGCCGGGGTAAGCGATGCGGGATGCGTACCGAAGTCTGTTAACTGCCCTGGGTGCTGTACTGGCGCTGTGGCTCATCCTGGGATTCTGGCCACTGTCCTCGGGCAGCCGTGTGGCACTCAGTCTGCTGGTTGTGCTGGTGTCCGGGGTGATGCTCTGGCGTCAGCGCCGGGCTTCTCAGGCACGGGCGACCGCTGTCCGGGAAATTGTGGATGAAAACCTGCCGCCGGAAGATTTTCAGGGTGCGGTGATCCTTGTTTGTGGCGACAACAGCCCACTGTTTGTGTCCGGCTCCCGTCACCGGGAAACCCGACAGGGCTGGTATCTGTGGGTGAAGGATGCGGAGCAGTTGCCACTCCTGGCACAACACCTGAGCCTGGTGCGTCCGGCTCAGGTGTCGCAAATCTCCGTCATGCTGGCGGTGGTACCTGAACAGCACACCTCCGGCGATGATTTTACCCAGAATCTTCGGGGCTGGCAGCGTGCTGCCGTCCAGTGCCGTGCGGCATTTGGCACTATCCCCCCGCTGTGGGTCGCGACCTGGGTATCGCCCCCCGTGGCCTGTGCACAGGCAGAACCCGTCTGGTTTACCACGGTAAGTCAGCGAAGCGGTATTCAGGTGTATCAGCCCGGTCAGGGCAATGTGTCACTGACGGAGTGGGTCCGGGAAACCGGTTCAGACGGACGCCTTTCGCGCCTGAGTCAGGGTCTGTGGCTGGACAGTCTGCTTACCTGGCAAAACAGCGAGGTGAATGACCTGCTGTCGGTTCGCCAGGGTGAACTGCCGGTGATGAAGCCCTGCGTGCAGGGTATGTGCATGGTGCCGGTGAGCGGTATCGCGGGCAATCTCTGGCAACAGTACATCACTTCCGTGACGACGCTGCCACCGGATGCCGCCGTAACCACCGAGCCACTGCCGCTGCCTGAACTGCTGATGCCGGCGTTGCCGCGCCGACGGGGCGTCAGCCGCAGGATGGTGTTCTGGCGTTATGCCGGATTACTGGGCGGGATTTTTCTGGCACTGGCCATGCTGGCGTCCTGGATGAATAACCAGCGTCTCATTCGTAATGTTGGCGATCACCTTGCGTTGTATCAGCAGCTGACGGGGAAGCCTGTTGCCCCGAAACTGCGGGCGCAGCAGCGCCTCAGAGCCGATGGTACATTGCTGGACGACTGGGCGCGTCGCGGGGAGCCACTGCGTTATCGCCTGGGTCTGTATCAGGGGCTACGCCTGGTGCCGCCTGTTGAGGCCGCCATCAGCGACTGGGCTCCACCGCCACCGCCTCCACCGGTCATCAAGAAAATCATTCAGGGTTCGAAAACCCTTTGCCTTGACAGCATGTCGCTGTTCGATTCGGGCAAATCGGCGCTGAAAGCCGGGTCCACCAGAATGCTGGTCAACTCACTGGTCGGTATCAAAGCGAAGCCGGGCTGGCTGATTGTGGTGTCAGGTCACACCGACAACACAGGCAATCCAAATCTGAACCAGACGCTTTCACTTAAGCGTGCCGAAGCGGTGCGCAACTGGATGCGTGATACCGGTGATGTACCGGAAAGCTGTTTTGCGGTGCAGGGCTATGGCGAGAGCCGGCCGATCGCAACCAATGACACCCCGGATGGGCGCGCGCTCAACCGCCGTGTCGAAATCAGTCTGGTACCGCAGGCCAATGCCTGTCAGATATCCGGCATAACCCCAGCGTCATCGCAGGATGATGACGTATCACAATCAAATGGAGAGTAACTCTCATGGCAATTCCTGTTTATCTTTGGCTGAAAGACGACGGCGGCGCGGACATTAAAGGGGCCGTGGACGTTCAGGATCGTGAAGGCAGCATCGAAGTTGTCGCTCAGGAGCATAACCTGTACATCCCGACCGACAACAACACCGGCAAGCTGACCGGTACCCGCATCCACACCCCGTTCCTGTTCACCAAGGAAATCGACTCGTCCAGCCCGTATCTGTACAAGGCGGTGACCACCGGTCAGACCCTCAAGTCTGCGGAATTCAAGTGGTACAAAATCAACGACGCGGGTCAGGAAGTTGAGTACTTCAACACCAAACTCGAGAACGTGAAAGTGGTGAAAGTGAATCCGGTGATGCATGACATCAAGGATCCTTCTTTCGAGAAGCATAACCACCTCGAGCAGATCGAGCTGCGTTACGAAAAAATCACCTGGACCTACAAAGACGGCAACATCATTCATTCCGATTCCTGGAACGAACGCGCCACCGCGTAAGTCGCATGCGGACAGGACCCTGTCCGCAGTTTTTTGCTGAGTGCCTGGACGTAACGGGCTTTCAGCAAAGAAAACCACTAACTGCCAGCCTGACCATATGCGCTTTGGTCCCCTTCACGGGAAACAGCGATGGGCGGTAGCGTGTCCAGGAACCGACAAAGAGAGAGATTCATGGAAAATCCAGCCATCCTGTTGCGACGTCTGAACCCTTACTGTGCCCGTGCGATGGAAGGCGCAGCGTCGCTCTGCCAGACCCGCACTCATGCGGAAATTTTGCCGGAGCACTGGCTGCTGAAGCTGCTCGAACAGGGAGAAGGTGATCTGACGGTGCTGGCACGCCGCTACGAGTGGGATATGGACGTCATCTGGCAGGATTTGCTGGGCTGGCTGGACAAGCAGCCGCGCTCGGTTCGCCACCGCCCACAGCTGTCTGATGCCATTCAGTCTCTTCTACAGGAAGCCTGGCTGATTGCTTCTCTTAACGGCGAGGAACAAATACGCAGCATTCATCTGCTGATGGCGCTGATTGACAAACAGAAACTGGTTCGCTGTGACGGTCTGTGGCCATTGCTGACAATGGGGCAGAGTCAACTGGAACGTCTGCGTCCGCTGCTTGATGGGCAGTCGGATGAACGCCCGGACGTGCAGCAGGAAGCAGGGCTGGCGCAGAGCCACGGTGGCGAGGTGGAGTTTATTGCCCGTCCGGTGGGTGCAGAACTGAAAGAGGGGGAGCTGACCCCGGCCCTGCAGAATGCGCTGGATAAATTCACCCTCGACGTCACCACCAAAGCCAGAGAAGGCAAAATCGACCCGGTCTTTGGTCGTGATACTGAAATCCGCCAGATGGTGGACATTCTCTCGCGCCGTCGTAAGAACAACCCGATTCTGGTGGGTGAACCAGGCGTCGGCAAAACGGCGCTGGTGGAAGGTCTTGCACTGCGTATCGCTGAAGGCAACGTGCCGGAAAGCCTGACGCCGGTTATTTTGCGCACCCTTGACCTCGGCCTGTTGCAGGCGGGGGCGGGGGTTAAGGGCGAATTTGAACAGCGCCTGAAAAACGTCATCGATGCTGTACAGCAGTCGCCCACCCCGATTTTGCTGTTTATTGACGAAGCCCACACCATCATCGGCGCGGGTAACCAGGCGGGAGGCGCAGATGCGGCCAACCTGTTGAAACCTGCGCTGGCGCGTGGCGAACTTCGCACTATCGCCGCCACCACATGGTCTGAATATAAACAATATTTTGAGCGCGATGCTGCCCTGGAGCGTCGCTTCCAGATGGTGAAGGTGGACGAGCCGGACGATGAGACGGCGTGCCTGATGCTCAGAGGCCTGAAATCCCGTTACGCCGAACACCATAACGTACACATTACTGACGATGCGGTGCGTGCCGCGGTCACGCTGTCTCGTCGTTACCTGACCGGTCGCCAGCTGCCGGACAAGGCCGTTGACCTGCTGGATACCGCCGCGGCGCGTGTACGTATGAGCATCGATACGGTGCCTGAACAAATTGTGCATCTGAAAGCGCAGCTGACGGCACTGGAACTGGAAGAGCTGGCGCTGCTGGAAGATATCGCCGCCGGCAGCAGCCATCACGGGGACCGCCTCAGCGTCATTGAGCATCAGCGCAACGCACTGCAAAGCACTCTGCTACAGCAGGAAACCCGCTTTACCGATGAAAAACTGCTAGCCCAACAGCTGATGGCCAGCCGCCAGGATATCAGCCATCAGGCGGAAATTGCCGCCCTGCAACAGCAACTGGCAGAAGAACAACAAAATGACGCGCTGATTCAGGTGGATGTCGACACCCGTACGGTCGCTAACGTGATTGCCGACTGGACTGGCGTGCCGCTCTCTTCCCTGATGAAAGACGAACAGATCGAACTACTGACCCTGGAAAATGAAATCGGCAGCCGTGTCGTCGGTCAGGATGTTTCCCTTGAGGCTATCGCCCAGCGCCTGCGTGCGGCGAAGACCGGCCTGACGTCAGAAAATGGCCCGCAGGGTGTGTTCCTACTGGTTGGCCCGAGTGGCGTAGGTAAAACGGAAACCGCGCTGGCGCTGGCGGACGTGCTGTACGGTGGCGAGAAGTCACTCATCACCATCAACCTGTCCGAGTACCAGGAGCCGCACACCGTGTCCCAGTTGAAAGGCTCACCGCCGGGCTACGTCGGTTACGGACAGGGCGGCATTCTCACCGAAGCGGTGCGCAAGCGCCCGTACAGTGTGGTGCTGCTGGATGAAGTGGAAAAAGCGCACCGCGACGTGATGAACCTGTTCTATCAGGTTTTCGACCGTGGCTTTATGCGCGACGGTGAAGGGCGTGAAATCGACTTCCGTAATACCGTTATTCTGATGACCTCTAACCTCGGTAGTGACCACCTGATGCAACTGCTCGATGAGCAGCCGGAAGCCACTGAAGGCGACCTGCATGAACTGCTGCGCCCGATTTTACGCGACCACTTCCAGCCGGCTCTGCTGGCTCGTTTCCAGACCGTGATTTACCGCCCTCTGAGTGAGCCCGCCATGCGCACCATCGTGGAAATGAAGTTGTCACAGGTCAGCAAGCGCTTGCATCGTCACTACGGCCTGACCACGCAGATTGATGAGAGTCTCTATGACGCGCTGACCGCCGCCTGCCTGCTGCCGGATACGGGGGCGCGCAACGTCGATAGCCTGCTCAACCAACAAATTCTGCCGGTGCTGAGCCAGCAACTGCTGACCCACATGGCCGCGAAACAGAAACCATACCTCCTGACTCTCGGCTGGAATGAGGAAGAAGGGATTGGGCTTGAATTTTCAGACGCGGCTGAACGCTAATCCGGAGGCAGGGAATGACCATTCATGATGCCAGCAAGAAGAAAAAGAAGGACGACAAGAAGCAGGACGATGATTCCGTCAGAAAACTGACCACCGGAGAAATCGCCCTGGCCAGAACGGTATTCGGCAACCGTATCGATTACGAGAAGGTGAAAATTCATCATGGCAGTTATCTACCATTTGGATTGCAGAAAGAGAATGTGTCAATGACACCTAATGGTGAACTGTATT
>NZ_JASEWO010000389.1:0-855 GCF_030024295.1 Pantoea sp. Pa-EAmG | reverse complement strand
TTGCGCAATAAATTACGCCGCTACCAAAAACATGCGCTCTGCCGTAGCGGCGCGATTTATCGCGCTATTGACGACTTACACCCCATCCGTAATCGGTTTACGCACCAGCAGCAGATAAGCCAGCGCACCCACCACGGTGACGCCTGCACAAATCATCAGCGCGAGGCTGAATGACTTGGTGGTATCCAGCACCCAACCGGTGATCACCGGCGCAAACGAGGCAAACACAAAGCTGGCGAAGTTCTGGATGCTGCCCACCGATGCCGTCATACGTGCGGTAACGTTAGCGTGAATCAAGCCCCAGCAAGATGTCCCGGCAAAGTGAATGCAGAACAGCGCCATGCCAATCAGCGTCACTGCACTGGCGGTGTCTGTTGCACGGGTGACGAAAGTGGTGAAGGCTGCAGACAGCAGCATGCCGCTGACAATCGATACCTTACGCACTTTCACTGCATCCATTCCACGACGCACCAGCGCATCTACCACATAGCCGTTCAGCAACATGCCCGCTGCGCCAAACAGGAATGGAATCGCCGCCAGCAACCCGGTGCTTTTCAGATCCAGATGATAGGTCGATTGCAGATAACCCGGCAGCCAGGCAATGTAGAGCCACGCGGTATAGTTGATGCCGCTGAAGCCAATCATCATGCCCCACATGGTGCGCTGCTTGAACAAACCGCGCCACTCGGCAAAGCTCAGCGGCTCTTTGCGTGATGCCACGCTGCCCGCCTGCAGATAGTGAATCTCTTCACCGCTCAATTTGCTGTTGTCGCGGTTGCGGTACATCACATACCAGCCAATGGCGAGGAACATACCCAGCACGCCGATGGTGACGAACATGCCGCGCCAGCCCAT
>NZ_JASEWO010000388.1:0-860 GCF_030024295.1 Pantoea sp. Pa-EAmG | reverse complement strand
AAATCATGCATTTCCCCCTGATCCTTGTCTCACCCGCCCGTCCGGAAAATATCGGTGCGGCCGCTCGTGCCATGAAAACCATGGGTTTTAGCGAACTGCGCATTGTCGCCAGTGACGCCTGGCAAGACCCGGCTGCGCGTCGCGTTGCACACGGTGCCGGGGAGATTCTTGATAACGTCAAAACCTACGCCACGCTGAGTGAGGCGTTGGCCGATGTCGATTTCTCGGTCGCTACCACCGCACGCAGTCGTGCGAAGTTTCGCTATTACGCCACGCCCGAACAGGTTGAAACCATTCTGCAGGAGAAACGTCAGTGGCTGAGTCGTATCGCGCTGGTGTTTGGACGTGAGGACAGTGGCTTAACCAATGAAGAGCTGGATCAGGTCGATCTGCTGACCGGCATTCCGATGGCCAATGATTACCCTTCGCTCAACCTCGGGCAGGCAGTGATGGTGTACTGCTATCAGCTGTCGGCGCTGAATCAGGTGGCGGCAGAAGTAAAAGAAGTGGCCAACGAACATCAGCTGCAGGCGCTGCGCGAACGCTTCCATCAACTGCTGGTGAAGCTGGATGTCAGCGACGATGCCAAAATGGCGGACTGGATCGATCAGCGTATCGGCCTGCTGGAGCAGCGCGATAGTGCCATGCTGCATCGCCTGCTGCACGACGTAGAAAAAAAACTTATAGATAAATAATCGGTGAATATCGGATTTAATAGTGACAGATCGGGAAACAGGGCGTTCTGTCGAACGATCCCGATATGATTTGTGCCCAGAAACCGAACTCTGCGCAGCAGTGGTTAAACCGTGGCTAAGACAAATTCGTTGACTTAACGTGCGCTTTGCTTTACTTCTGGAAGG
>NZ_JASEWO010000387.1:0-865 GCF_030024295.1 Pantoea sp. Pa-EAmG | reverse complement strand
CTGCTGCGGCACCACGCCGGAGCACATCGCGGCCATGAGCAACGCCGTGGCCGGCCTGCCGCCGCGCAGGCTGCCCGAGCTGCCCGTTGCCTGTCGTCTTGCTGGCCTTGAGCCGTTGACCATCGGCGACGACAGCCTGTTTGTGAACGTCGGCGAGCGTACTAACGTTACCGGGTCCGCTAAGTTCAAGCGTCTGATTAAAGAAGAGAAGTACAGCGAAGCGCTGGACGTTGCCCGACAGCAGGTGGAAAGCGGCGCGCAGATTATCGATATCAACATGGACGAAGGGATGCTCGACGCCGAAGCGGCGATGGTGCGTTTCCTCAACCTGATCGCCGGCGAGCCGGACATCGCCCGCGTGCCGATCATGATCGACTCCTCCAAATGGGAGGTCATCGAAAAAGGGCTGAAGTGCATCCAGGGCAAAGGCATCGTTAACTCCATCTCGATGAAGGAGGGCGTGGATACCTTTATCCACCACGCGAAGCGGGTGCGCCGCTACGGTGCCGCCGTAGTCGTGATGGCCTTTGATGAGGTCGGCCAGGCCGATACCCGCGAGCGTAAAATTGAAATTTGCCGCCGCGCGTACAACATTCTCACCGAAGAGGTGGGCTTCCCGCCGGAAGACATCATCTTTGACCCGAATATTTTCGCCGTGGCGACCGGCATCGAAGAGCACAACAACTATGCTCAGGACTTTATCGGCGCCTGTGAAGACATCAAGCGCGAGCTGCCGCATGCGCTAATTTCCGGCGGCGTGTCGAACGTATCGTTCTCGTTCCGCGGCAACGACCCGGTGCGCGAGGCCATCCACGCGGTGTTCCTCTACTATGCCATCCGCAACGGCATGGACATGGGCATCGTC
>NZ_JASEWO010000386.1:0-876 GCF_030024295.1 Pantoea sp. Pa-EAmG | reverse complement strand
TGTTTGACGAATTGCTCGGTATCAAATTCGACAAGTTCCAGCGTATGCCATACAGCGAAGCGATGCGTGACTATGCATCGGACAAACCAGACTTGCGTATTCCGCTTAAACTGGTTGATGTTGCAGATCTGATGCAAGACGTCGAGTTTAAAGTATTTGCGGGTCCAGCCAAAGATCCTAAAGGCCGTATTGCAGCACTTCGCGTGCCGGGCGCAGGCGCTTTGCCACGTAGTGCGATTGATGAATACACCAAATTTGTAGGCATTTATGGTGCTAAAGGCCTCGCTTACATCAAGGTCAATGAAATTGAAAAAGGCGTAGAAGGCTTACAGTCTCCAATCGTGAAATTCATTGAACCGATCGTGATGCAATTGCTTGAGCGTGTAGGCGCAGAAAATGGTGATATCGCCTTCTTTGGTGCAGATAAACCCAAAGTGGTAAATGATGCCATGGGTGCACTTCGTGTGAAAATCGGTCACGACCTAAAACTTGCAACCTGTGAATGGGCGCCGCTTTGGGTAGTCGACTTCCCAATGTTTGAAGAAACAGATGATGGTAAATGGACTTCAGTTCACCACCCATTTACGCTGCCAAAATCAAGCGTTGAAGATGTCAAAGCAAATCCGGGTGAAGCACTTTCTGTTGCTTATGACATGGTCTTGAATGGTACCGAAGTCGGTGGTGGTTCATTGCGTATTTATACGCTTGAAATGCAAAAAGCCATCTTTGAAGCATTGGGTATTTCAGACGAAGAAGCCGAAGAGAAGTTTAGCTTCTTGCTGAATGCCCTGCGCTATGGCGCGCCTCCACATGGTGGTTTGGCATTTTGTCGATCGCGACATGACGCTGAAACGGATGCTCGGTTACCGCATCCCC
>NZ_JASEWO010000385.1:0-877 GCF_030024295.1 Pantoea sp. Pa-EAmG | reverse complement strand
AAAACAGCACTGTTTAATGAGCTCGATCACAGTGCCTTAGCCTCCCTAACAACGCATTGTCATATTCGTTATTTACAAACAGGACAGCAGCTTTACTGTGTAAATGATCTAGCTGATCATGTTTATGTGATTGCTTATGGACGTATAAAATTCACCACACCTGCGGGTTTACTGACCTATTATGGGCGGAATGAAATTGTGGGTGAAACAGGTGTTATTTCTAACCAGCCTCATCATGGTACAACCAATGCAGTGCGTGATACTGCACTGGTCGGCATTCCGCAACAGCAATTCATTGAGTTTATTAATCAGCACCCGAAAGTATTATTTGCCTTATCTCGTTTGATTATTCATCGATCCCAACCTGATCAGCAACTCACTCATGCCATGGGACATAGTCGTACCCTTTCCGTCATCCCTGTTTCTTCACAAATTCCAGCCACTCACCTTGCAGAAAAGCTAACAGAACATCTACAACGTTGGCCACAAGTCCGTCTAGTCACAGCCGCGCATGTCGATGCCTTATTTGGAGCAGGATTTAGTCAAACCCCGCTCGACTATGGCGCGGATGATATTCAGCTGCGCCAATGGTTAGCCAGTCTGGAAGAAAAACATTGCTATGTACTATATGCCGCTGACAGCAATGAAGATGAATGGTCTAAACGCTGTTTACATCAGGCAGATCGTATTTTAATTTTGGCGGAAGCCAATCAAACCCCAACCCATACCAAATTAGTTGAGGTGTTAAATCAACATGACTGGCAAAGCCCTATCGAGTTAGTATTACTCCGTTCTGAAGGTGATCCTTCCCCACATACCCTGATCTGGATTGTGGTCGGTTTGCTGTGCATTGGTGCCGGCTCGGTGCGGCTGCATT